>NZ_QCZG01000043.1 GCF_003097615.1 Pueribacillus theae | reverse complement strand
TCACATATCACCACCAGACCTCAGGTAGTGCTGTTTACTTTGTTTTCATAAATCTTTTGACACTACCTATTGTATATCCCTTAAAGAGCGCTTATATTCTTCCTTCGCTAAAATCTGCACTTATTGTAATTATCCGAATTATAATAAAAAAAGGCCTCTTAAAAAGGTGATACCATACCAACATTTGTGGCATCACAACTTTTCAAAAGGCCAGTCATTTATTAAGGTAGATTAAAAAAGGGTTATTTTTTAATCGTTAATAAACAGGCTTTCAGTTTTTATTTGTAAGCGCTATCTTGCTATAATTATATTATACATCAATTATCTCTGCAACATTATTTTTTAAAAATATCTGCGTTATATTTGCTTGTTTGCCTCATCTCCAGCTATTATTATTTTTCTTGTAAAAAATTATCATGATATTTTTGATGAGCGACTTTTAGCGCAACAATTAGTGCCCCTTGAGATTGGATCAAAAAATCCTGTTCAATCCCTTTAAGCAGTGGGCTGATATCCTTGCTGAAATCCACCCCAATAACCATTCGCTTTAGATAGTCTTTTGTTAAAGCTGTGATAAAAGTAGCGTCTGCATTCACTACAATATGATTTTGTTTATGAATTTCAAGCATTACTCCAATTTGTTTATTGTTTTCATACATTACTGTATTTTGCGGTGCTTTTGCGTATGCAGAAATAAATACTGTTGCCATTCTCATTATTGAACACCCTTTCATGAGGAAAGATATGATAATTTCTTATTTTAACAGGTAAGATTCGAATAAAGAAATCGTCTCATCTCCGATTTCCCCTAATCCGACTTTTGGCCTCTGACCTCTAGAAAGACGTGAAGCGTTTTCTTTATCAAAACCCTCGATAATAATTGAAATTTTAGCTTAAGTTATAGGAATACCCTCTTGCGTAATGCTTTACCTTATCTAAATCGATTTCCATGCCAAAGCCTGGTCCGTCTGGAATAATAATTTCAAAGTTTTCAAATTGGAGGTCATTCACGGTAATACTATCCTTGAATAACATCGGACCAAAGATTTCTGTACCGAATTCTAACTCAGGAATCGTTGCATAAACAGATGCACAGGCAGCCGTCCCGAGACTGGATTCAATCATTGTTCCGCCATATAAGCCAAATCCTGAACTTTCCGCTATTGCTGCCACCTTTTTCGTTTCCATTAATCCGCCGTGCTTGCACGGTTTAAGGGCGATGCAATTCCCATAACGATGTTTAATAATTTGGAATACATCATGAACTGAATTTGCTGATTCATCTGCCATAATCGGTAATTTAAACCGTTCCGTTAAGCGTGCCATTCCTTCATTATCCCAAGTTGGCAACGGCTGTTCAACCATTGAAACACCACCATCCTGCAGGACTTCAATACAGTAATTTGCCGTTGTTTCATCCCAAGCCTGGTTCACGTCAACAGTCACTCGGGCCTGATCGCCGACTGCAGCAATGATTTTTAAAACATGGTCAATATTTTTATGTGGATCGCCTTTACCAATTTTCAATTTAAAAATTTTGTGGCGTTTTTTTTGTAACATTTCTTTTGCTTCCTCAATATCCTTTCCTGTATCTCCGCTGGCCAATGTCCATGCCAGCGGCAGGGAATCATGTATTTTTCCTCCTAACAGCTCATACGCAGGGATATTTTTACTTTTTGCTACTAGATCGATCATCGCCTCTTCGACAACCGCTTTTGCAAAATGATTCCCTCTTACTGCCTTCGAAATCTCAAACATGATTTTTGAAAAATGAGTCGGGTCCTTGCCGATTAAAAGTGGTGTAATATATTTGTCAATATTAGCCTTGATCGCTTCCGGGGTGCCTTCTCCATATGAGGCGCCGCCAATTGTGGCCACCTCTGACCAACCTTCAAGACCAGCTTCGTTTGTAATGCGGGCCACTACGATCGATTGCGCTGTGATCGTGTGCATCGCTAACTGATGCGGTCGGACCGTTGGAATATCTAATATATAAATATCAACTGAACGTATGTTCATCATTCATTCATCTCCTAGCTGCTCGATAAAATCTGCTTCTGTTTTGGCGCGAACCTCTTCAATTGTGACACCTGGCATTAATTCAACCAGCCTTAATGATTTGTCAACCACTTTGAATACAGCTAATTCCGTAATAATCATATCTACACTTCTTGTCGATGTGATTGGATAAGTGCATTCTTTTAACATTTTGCTGCTTCCATCCTTATTTGTATGGGTCATAACGACAATGACTTTTTTTGCTCCGATTAGAAGGTCCATTGCTCCTCCAACACCCATAATATTTTTTCCAGGAACGGCCCAGTTTGCGATGACACCGGTTTGGTCTACCTGTAGAACCCCTAGAATTGCCACATCGATATGACCGCCACGGATCATTGCAAATGAATCGGCACTATTGAAATAGGATGCTCCAACTGCTTCTCCAACCGGTAATTTCCCTGCATTGACGAGATTCGGGTCGATGTCTTTTTCGTCGACGCCAGTTACACCTAGAAGCCCATTTTCAGTGTGTAAAAAAACGTTTTCATCGTGGATATATTCTGCAACAAGTGTTGGAATTCCGATTCCCAAATTAACTGTGCATGGGTCTGTTAATTCTTTTGCAGCGCGTTTCGCTATCATATGCTGAATGGCCTTTTTATCTAATATCTTCATTTTTGTACAACCCCTTCCTTTGTCAATACTTGCTGTGCTTCAACAATATAATCAACATATAAATGAGGTGTAACAATTTCCTCTGGTGAAAGCTCGCCTGGTTGAACGATCTCATCTATTTCGACAATAACGATATCAGAAGCTGTAGCCATGACAGGATTGAAATTTTGAGCCGTTTTGTAATAAACAAGATTGCCGAAAGTATCCGCTTTATGCGCTCTGATTAAGGCAACATTTGCAGTAAGCGCAGGTTCAAAAACATAATTAACCCCATTGATTTCGCGCTCTTCTTTCCCTTCAGCAAGCTGCGTACCAACACCAGTTTTTGTATAATAACCGCCGATTCCAGCGCCGCCTGCACGCATGGACTCAGCCAATGTCCCCTGCGGAAGCAATTGCAGCTCAATTTCTCCATTTTGATATTTATCACCGACATCGCGGTTACTTGTAAAATAAGACCCGATCCCTTTTTTGATTTTATTTTGATTTAATAGAATTCCTAATCCTTTACCGGATTCACCGAGGTTATTACTGATGATTGTTAAATCCTTTACATCTTTCTTAGTTAAACCATCTATTAAAGTTAGCGGCGCGCCAATTAACCCGAAGCCACCAACCATGATTGTATCGCCATTTTTGATACAAGATAAAGCTTCTTGAACATTAGATTTTATCTTTGACATACGATGATCCTCCTTGTTCCGCCGGGATTATCCGGGTTAATTTATTGCTCTACCCCACGCAGGGAATCACTTAGTTCAAACCATGCAGGAATGCCTGCTGTTAAAATACAAACGAACCCTAAATCTGCCAAGTCCGCTTCTGAAACGCCAACCTTTCTTGCTTTTTCAATCCATGGCACTGCATCCCTACCCCTCAGTTCAACAATGTAATTTCCGATCATTGTTAAATGCTTTAAGCGTGTAGAAACTTTTCCGTCAGAAAGGATTTTATCTTCAATTGCCTGCTGATTGCCTAATTTGACCAATTCCAATGTCTCTACTATAAAACTTGAATCCTCATCGCCCATCCATTTGACAATTGTTTCAATTACATCTTTGACCGTTTCTGGTTCTTTTGCTTGCTTGCCAACTTCTACTCCTTTTAGCTGAAGCGCGTAGGCGAATGCCTCTAATGACGTTTTCAGTGACGCCGTACCGTTGTACAGATAAGCAACGAGAAAATATTCCGCTAATTCAGGAATTGTTAGGCCGTTATCAATCGCACCTTTCGTATGATACACCATGCTACGCGCGTAAAGACGAGCCGCGTTCATGCTCGCAACTAGCACATCTTTTTCCTTGCGGGACAGCATCGCATGACTAAAAGCTTCCCCCCTGATGTCTGTATAGGTATCGAGCATCCGCGGGCTATGATCATGCATTTTTTGTACCCAACCAGGCACTGTATCATAAACTTCTTTAAAGTAAGCTAGGCCTTTACTCATCTTCTTTTACCACCTTTTTTAAAAATGACTCAATATTTCTGTTGATATCGTCCCGGTTTTCAAATACCATAGTGTAATGATTAGAATCTGAGATAACCGTTTCAATGTTTTTCATGTTTGCTTGTGTTTCTTCGTAATCACTTAGGTAAAATAATGGTGGCATTTTGCCGATATCACCTTTTGCGTAAACGAGGAGCACTGGACAGTCTATTTTTGAACAAATTTCTTGTGGGTCAAATAGGTAAAAGCTCTGGAAATCTGCTAATATTTTAGCCTCGGTTGATTTGTTTTCCCAATGTTGTTCAACTTGTCTGACTTCATATTCAACAGTCTCCTGCAGCGTTTCATTCCAGGTGATCCCCAAATTGCTGTAGATTTCCTTGATTTCTTCTACATAATGTTCCCTTGATTGGTATTTCTTGCTCAGCCGCCCTAAAGATGGCTTAACAATCGCTTGCTGATGATCAGACATCTTTGCCGCCCCATCTAGGAGAATGACTGCTTTTACGGAATCTAGCTTGCTGGCAACAATTGATGAAATAAATGCACCCATTGAGTGTCCTAATAAAATCGGATTCTCAATGTTTAGCTCTTTAATTAGGCCTAGGATGTCTTCAGCATGTTTAAAAATCGATGGCTTTGGATCAGTTTCCGCACTATTACCGCGCCCACGAAGGTCAACAGCGATAAAGCGGAATTCCCCTTTAAATCTTTCAGCATAATAATGCATAATTTTATGCGTTCCTGTTAGGCCATGAATCGCAATGATCGCGCTCTTCTCCCCAGGATAATCCGCAATCTGAATTTCGTTGCCATTAATAGTTTTCTTATATAGTTCCATCTTTTTAGCACCTCTTTTTTGGAATAGCTGTTTTGAAAAGTAAAATAAGAAAAACACTTCACTTCATACTAGAGATTAGAGGCCAGAAGTCGGATTAGAGGAAATCGGAGATCAGACGATTTCTTTATTCGAATCTCAGCTCTCTATAAGTTTCTGGTAAAAACTTCTTATCCTAATAAAAAAGGCCTTTTAAAGATGGCAGCTTTCATTTGCGAACAAATGAAATCCCTCATCTTTAAAAGGCCATTACGTTTACTAGGGTTAATTAAAAATGGTAAAATTTTTAATCGTTAATAAACAGGCGATTTATTGTATGCGTTTTCCTTATCATAAAACATTTTTAAAATAATTTCAATCGTTTTATTCTTGAGTTTCCGTAAACGTAAAAAATCAATGTAAAAAGTATGCAACATAGATCTAATTCCTGACTTTTGCAGTTGAAATGAATAAAAAACAGCCTTGAAACCTCATGATTGCTGATTCTTTGGCTGTTTTTGTTTGTCAGAAAGTTGTAGTGTAAATCACCCCTTTTTGACCGCCCCTAAAGTAGTTATTTTTGAATATAAGGCAATCGGACTATCATAGATGTTCCCTGTCCTAGTTTACTTTTCACCTCAATTGTTCCATCATAAGCAGTAATGATTTGATGAACAACCGCCATACCAAGCCCGGTTCCCTCTGATGGCGCTTCTGTAGAGGTTCCCCGATAATAGCGGTCAAATAAATGGCTAGCTGTATATTCGTCCATGCCTTTACCGTTATCCTCTATTTCTACTTCCGTTTATGCGTTTTTTCGTGCCCATTGGATTATGCACTATCGCATTAACGATTAAATTAGTAAACGCCCTTTTAAGTAACTGCATATCCCCCTTCATATAGACAGGTCCATCGCTTTCTATTATTTCAAAAACGTTATCTTTATTTGAAGGCATATTGGTTGCTTCTGCCACCACTCTGCGGAGTAATTCAACTAACTCTATCTGTTGAGAAGTGCGTTTGATATCTAACGATTGATCCATCCGAAAGGCTATTCCAAGATCATTGATAAGCTCTTCCATATGCGTCGATTTAGGTCATTAATTCTTTAGGAACTTCTGCAACCCATTCTTGATACAGTTTAAGCCTCTTCAAGTGAAAATTAATACGCTCCCATCCTGAAGCGGATATATGATGCAACAAGTCCTCATTAGGAAATATAAAAATACTGGAATTTATTCATTTTCTACAGAACGGCCTTTTAACTGTTCGCGTAGTTCACGTTTTAAAAATTTACCGACGGACGTTTTTGGAATTTCATCAATAAAGATGACATCGTCTGGAATCCACCATTTTGCAAATTGAGGGGCAATAAATTCTAGAATAACGTCTTTTGTAACTTTTCCTTTGAATCCTTCCTTAAGTACAACCGCCGCGACAGGTCGTTCTTGCCAACGTTGATGTGGAACGGCAATCACCGCTGCTTCAAACACAGCTTCATGTCCTATAATCGCATTTTCTAAATCAACAGATGAAATCCATTCACCACCACTTTTAATGAGGTCTTTTGTTCGATCAACGAGTTTAATAAATCCTTCCCCGTCAATTGTCGCAATATCACCTGTGTGAAGCCACCCGTCCTTAATCGCCTCCGCTGTTTTTTCCGGCTCTTTATAATAATGGTCTGTAATCCATGGTCCCCGAAGTAGAAGTTCGCCCATTTCCTTTCCATCGTGGGCGACTGCACCGTTTTCGTTAATAATTTTCGCCTCGACACCAGGTGCAACAAGACCCTGTTTCGCAAGATATTCAAGCCTTTCCTCATATGGTAAATTTTGTTGATAACTTTTTAATCGTGATACGGTTACTAACGGGCTTGTTTCCGTCATGCCGTACGCTTGAAGAAATGGAATGTTATGTTTTTCTTCGTATAAACGGATGAGGCTTTTCGGTGCCGCCGAACCACCGCAAATGACTCTCGTTAAGCTCGACATGTCGTAATTTCCAGTTTCAATTTCTTGTAATAATCCGAGCCAAATTGTTGGTACACCTGCTGTCATCGTTACTTTTTCTGATTCGATGAGCTCAGCTAAAATTTTCGGTGTAAAATTTGATCCAGGCAACACTAGTGTCGCCCCAAACCATACGGCGGAAAACGGCATACCCCAAGCATTTACGTGAAACATCGGTACGACTGGCATCGCAACATCAGATTCTGACAGGGCAAGTGTATCCACTAAACCAACAGTCATGCTATGCAAAACGATGCTTCGATGGGTATAGAGAACACCTTTCGGATTCCCTGTCGTTGCAGATGTATAACACATCCCTGCTGGTTCATTTTCATCAAGGTTTTCGGGAAATTGAAAGCTTGAGTCACCTTCTGCGATAAGCGTTTCATAGTGATACACCGATTCAAGTCTAGTCTCTGGTAATTCCTTCTCATCTGTTAAAATGACAAACGCTTCTACTGAAGGAATATAGTCTTTAATTTGTTCAACGAGCGATACTAAGCCTTCATCAATAAGCAAGACTTTATCTTCCGCGTTGTTGATAATATACGTCAAATGTTCAGCGGACAGACGAATGTTAATCGTATGCAACACAGCACCCATACTCGGAATTGCAAAATAAGATTCCAGGTGGCGGTGGTCATTCCAAGCAAGTGTTCCAACTTTATCTCCTCGTTTCACCCCAAGCTTGTTTAGTATACTTGACAAGCTCCTTACCCGTTTACCAAAATCAGCGTACGTTAAGCGGATTTTCCCAGATGTTGTTCTTGAGATGATTTGCTTTTTTGAAAAATATTTTTCTGCACGTTCGAGCATTTGAATTATTGTTAACGATGTGTTCATCATAGGCTAAGTATTCTCCTTTTGCTAAATTTAACACAAGATAGCTAAATCAATATCTTCCACTTATACGATCTAAATCCTATTAATTTCAAAAAAATCCGAAATCTATCAGAACTTTAGAACATCGAACCTCGGAACAATGAAACACAACCCATTTCTTACCGTACCTACAAGCTATTGGTTCTTAATATGCCAGCTAAGAAACAATTTGTTAAATCACCCCAAAGAGTAGTGCCGCAAGTATCATTACTACAGATGTTGCGCATGCCCACTTCAAGATAAAACGTAAGTGGTCATTAAATTCAACTCCGACCATACCTGTTAGTAAATATACAGCCCCCAGCAGTGGACTTAGTACATGAATGGGTTGCCCTAGTAAAGAGGCTCGAGCAATTTCCACTGGATCAATTCCATAAGAAATCCCTGTTTTCGCAAGAACTGGTAAAATCCCAAAGTAAAAAGCATCATTTGATAAAAAGAAAGTAAATGGGCCACTTAAAACAGCCACGGCTAAAGTTAGATACGACGCCAGGGAATCAGGAACAAAAGATACAAAAGTTGTCGCCATTGCGTCTGCCATTTTAGTGCCGGATAAAATTCCAGTAAAAATTCCTGCAGCGAAAATCAATGAAACAACAATAAGTACATTACTTGCATGATTAGAAATAACCGTTTTCTGATCTTTTATTCTCGGATAATTGAATATTAGGGCTATTGTGGTAGCTATCATAAAAAGAATAGGAAGCGGCAACATCCCCGTTAGAAGTACTACCATAAGAATGGAAGTCACAATTAAATTCACCCATACCAATCGCGGTCGCTTCAGTAGAGATTTTTCTAATGCGACAGCATGTTCATCTGGGGTACTTTGTATTACATCAAGCTGTGAAAGATCTATGGTGCCTAATCTTTTTTGTTCCTTTTTTCCAAGAACATAGGCAGTAAAGAAAAACCATAGTAGACCAACGAGTAATACAGGGATTAAGGGTAAAAATACTTGGTTCATATCGACTTTTAAGGCAGCTACAGCTCTTGAAGTCGGACCACCCCAAGGCACCAAGTTAAGAATACCTATACCTAATATAATTAGTCCCGATAAAATAAGAGGATTCATTTTTAGTTGGCGATATAAGGGTAACATTGCTGAAACAACAATCATAATTAGGCTGGTTCCATCCCCGTCTAATGCTACAAACGCAATTAAAATAGCTGTACCAATAACAATTTTCAGAGGATCTCCTTTTACGGTTTTCAATATAAAGGAGACTAATGGGTCAAAAAGTCCGGCATCTATCATAATTCCAAAATATAAAATTGCAAACGTTAACATAACTGCCGTCGGTGCTACCTGTGTTACTCCATCCATCATCATTTCACTAATTTGAGAACCAAATCCCCCAATAAGAGCATATATAATCGGGATTGTTATTAAAGCAACAAGAGTTGAAACTCGTTTTGTCATAATCAAAATGATAAACGTTACTACCATTAGAATACCTAGCGTAGTGAGCATGTATATTCCCCCTTAAGTTGTAAATGATAACGATTTCAGTAGTTTTCATTATCATTTTATATTTTGTAAAAAAAACCTAGAAAAATTAGGTGAATATCGACAATCCCGTTTGTAGTAAAGTAAAATAGGTCTCCCGTTGTTGACTGTAGAGAGGTAGATTTAATAAGTATCAACATTGAGTAGAGAGCATGATAGGCTGGTTAGAAGTCCAGCCCCTTGCATTTTATCTACTAACCTCTATACCATGCGTATACAAAACACAGAGAAGAATCATTTTTGATTAGTGCTCTAAAAGGAATTTCATATAAGATTAAACGATAACATCAAGCAACTGTACGTATTGCTGACCGGAATGCATATCCTTTTCAAACTTGTGACCTTGTGGAACGGAGCGCGGAAAAGAAATTTTTATGACATGTAATTTCTCAATATAAAAGATTTTCACAGATTCCTCTACTACATGGTAAATATTTGAAATTAACCTTCTATTCAGATTAATTGAGTTTTTCAGTCTTCTGAAGGTTTCTTCTGTTTCACAAAATATATCGATCGTCACCCAAAATGGTCCGGCGTTCTTAGAACGCACATACTTGGCTAATTGCCCTAGTTTCGTCATGAGGTTCATCTCCTATTTTTTATACTTTAGTTCTTGAATCGACATATTCAATTTGAATGAGCTCCAATGGGTCGTCCACCTCAACAACATGGTTTAATTTAAACTCATAAACCTGCCCTCTCTCAATTTCTGCGGGTGAAAAAGGAAAGGCGAAGGTGGGCAGCTGTTCATTTGAATCTACAGGAAAATGAAGAAGCATCGGATTGAATACTTTTGCAACTTTCGTCGCCAATTCCTGTGTCGTTGCATTGACAACCAAGAGAACTCCAATTTCATTTGGAGTATAACCTTCTCGAACAGCCCCTTCAGAAACCGCATTCCAGCCATAGGGCTTAAGTGCGAAGGAGAAATCATCTTTGGGTAACCCTAACTTTTCAAGTTTCATGGAAACATCATGACTCAGATTATTAATCCAAACCATGGGGTTTTCCATTATTCGTTTGTCCTGGATACCTACCATACTGATGGTTTGAAAACCTACAGGAGCTGAACCCTCAAGTTTCAGGGTGTACTTCTGAGCGTGTTCAAACTTCGAACCAGTCACCTTTACTTTCCTATCATCGACCTGGATATAAGTTGAGCTTGTTGTGTCCAAAGTACCCGATGGCTCCTTTAATCGGTAGGGATCCGCATTTTCATAGAGCATATGGGCAGATACAGAATAGATCGTACATTGGCTGTCATCACCGGTCGGTTCGATGGTAAAGCTGTCTTCATCAAAGGTGAGGAACACACCACCTCCCGTTGGATTCGTTGTGCACAACGGCCCACATTCTGCTATCTTTGCTCCATGCCAAGCTAACGCAGTATTACACCCTTTCATCAATGGCATTGCAGCCATAATAGCTGTATCTGTAGCGCGTCCGCACAATACAACATCTACCCCCGCTTCTAACGCGGCAATAAACGGCTCTGCTCCTGCAAGAGCAACGATATGGCTACATTGGCCAAATACCTCGGCGGTAATTTCTGGTGCAGCTTCCAAAGGGATAATTTTATTCTCATTGAATTTTTTTTTCAATACTTCAACCTTTTGCTCAGTGTAAATTTTGGCGATTTTTACATGGAGATTCTCTTCTCTACAAATTTCAAGGCAAATTTCCTCCAGTTCATCCACGCTACCATCCACACCACAAGTGCCAGCCGTACCAATTGCAATAGGTATAGATAGTTTTTTTCCGCCCATCATCATGAGTCTTAGATCTTCCTTTACTGCTTCCCTAGCGTATTTTCCCTTTCCAGTTCCTAGAAAGTAGGGACCCGAATCGGTAGAGCCTGCGTCACAACAAATGATATCTGGTCTCAGTTCAATCCCTCTGTCAAAGGCCTCTTTTGTAATCCCGATTCCTAATGCTCCATAGGGAACAAACACTTTGCAACTCTTCATTGCCTAAACCCCTTCTTTCCAATTGAAAAATATTAAAATAGTATAATTTTTTTCTTAAATAAGAATATCACAGAATTAAATATTTAAATAATATATATAATTTATAAAAAATATAGTTTATAATTATATTTACCATTTTCTTAATATAGTATTTGCATGTTAAATTAAATGCATAAACGGTTGGATTGGAGGAAGCTATGGATATTAAGGATTATCGATATATTTTGGAGGTAATTAAACAAGGGAGCATTTCAAAAGCGGCTAAAGCTCTCTACATTTCACAACCCTCGTTGAGCATGTTTATAAAGAAGTTAGAAAAACAAGTTGGCGACAAATTTTTCCATAAGACAGATGGTGTCATGCATCTCACTACCACTGGAAAGGTTTATATGGAATATGCCCAAAAGATAACCACACTCGATAATGAATTGCATATGGAATTAAGGAAAATTAAGGATCTTAATCGAGGTGAAGTGACTTTTGGGATTACGAAGACTAGAGGTAGCTTATTATTACATGAAATTCTTCCTAATTTTATAAAGCAATATCCCAATATTAGGGTAAAAATTATTGAAGACACTTCTGATTATTTAGAGGAATTTCTATATAATCGGGAGTTAGACTTTGCCATTCTCAATTATCCTTTTGAAACCCACGAATTTGATTACACGATATTACGTGAAGAGGAAGTTGTAGTAACGATCCCAAAAACAAATGGTATATGTAAAAAGGCAAAAGATGTTCCAGGTCTAGCATACAAATGGATAGATATACTCGAATTGAGGGAACAGCCATTCATACTTCTAAAAAAAGGGCAACGCATGCGTCAAGCAGCTGATAGCTTATTTACAGAAGCTAAAATCAAGCCCAATGTGATTTGGGAAACTACCAGCGCTGTTACTGCATATAATTTGTCTACGGTAGGCATGGGGCTATCCTTTGTATTAGACACTTATTGTAAAACAATTGCAGACCCTAAGATTAATTACTTTTCCGTAGGCAGACCGCAGATTCTTTTTAAAATGGTCGCAGCTTATCCATCTGCCTCCCTTCTTTCAGAGGCATCAAAGGCACTCATTCGGATTGTCAAGAATTGTATTTTATAGTAGGAACTTGTTATATTTGGGAGTACTGAAACCTGCTCCTCTTTGTACATCAATACTAAGAAAAAAACGATGACACGTCTTTCTTAGGAGGTCGGAAGCCGGACTGGTTTAAATTTGCGAAAGAGCACGGCGACTACATTGAAATACACCTTGATGCCCTGCACCGAGAAAGCCTGCTTCAGAGCATGGCTAGCAAGAAGCAGGTGCAAATTTAAACCTTCCTATCTCTTAAAATAAACATGCTATAATATTTCATAGCATCCTGAAAACATAATAGGAGATAAATAAACGATGAATGAAGACACGATTCTTTTTCAACCCGTTTGGCGAGTCATCGAAAACTCAACCTATGCCCCTCGCGGCCACGCTTTGTCGTCTTTTGCCGTTGATGACGTGCTCTGTGAAGCAGTTGGAAAGGGCGAATCTCCGTCTGTTGCAAGAAAATGGATTCATGAGAAAACGATTGTACTCGGCATTCAGGATGGGCGGCTTCCTTTTTTACGTGATGGGATTGACTTTCTGAAATCGAACGGCTGGCAAGTGATTGTTCGAAATTCAGGCGGGCTTGCCGTCGTGCTTGATGAAGGGATTTTTAATCTTTCTCTTATTTTAAATGAAAAACAGCACGGACTAACGATTGAAAAAGGCTACGAAACGATGGTTTATTTGCTTAGACAAATGCTTTCCCCTTTTGGAATCGATTTTGAAACAGGTGAAATTGTTGGCTCCTACTGTCCGGGAAGCTATGACCTAAGTATTGATGGTAAAAAATTCGCGGGCATCTCACAAAGGCGCATTAGGGGCGGCGCAACCATTCAAGTCTACCTTTGTACAAGTGGAAGTGGGGCGAAGCGAGCGGAATTAATTAAAACGTTTTATGAAATTGCCGGAAAAGGAGCTCCTGAACGAAGGCCTCCAATCCTACCTGAAACGATGGCTTCACTTCGTGAGCTTTCATCTAAGTTTGCTCATTGTAACTTAAACGAACGGCTTATCGATGTATTGAGCAACCATGGAAAAGTGATGGGTTCAGACCTTAATGAGTGTGAAGCGTCACTTTTTAGGAAGTACTATAAAAATGTGCAATCAAGGAACGAAAAAGCTTTGGAATTACAGCAATAAAACAAAGAAATTGGATTTACAGCAAGACATGATTTGTTTATTTTTGGATTGAATGGGCTTTTTCAAGTCGAAGTCCAAGGCAAGGATTTCGATCAAAAGTGTAAGGCACCCTTTCCGTGGTTGAAAAGGATGCCTTTTTTATAAGCTTGGCAAAAGCCTTCGTTTGCTAATGTAAAGATTAAATATGAATAACGCCAATCATGGTAGAAATAACCAACAGGACAAGGCTGATGCCCCATAGCCAAAATATGCTGTAGCGAATATGCTTGCCCATTTCCAAGTTCGCTAGGCCGAGTGCCATCCAGAGCGCAGGTGAAAAAGGACTGATGAACGTGCCAACAATATTTCCGACAATCATGGAGTAGGCCATCGATAAAGAACCAATGCCAAAGCCGCTGCCGATATGCTCTGCGACAGGAAGCAATGCGAAATAATAAGCATCCGTACTCAAGAGCAATTCAAATGGCATACCTAGTACACCGAGCACTAAATGCAAATAAGGGCCAATAAAACCAGGCATGATTTTGACCGTATTTTCAGCGATGGCATCCAGCATGCCTGTACCGGATAAGATACCCAAAAAAGAACCGGCAGCCAAAATAATCGATGCCATGGTCAGTGCATTCGGGGCATGCGCCCTGATTCTAGCTGTCTGATCTTTGATTTTTGGATAGTTCAGCGGCAGTGCGATACATAATCCAATCATGAAGGCGAAACCGGCCGGAATAATTCCCCAAACGAGCACACCAATAACAGCAATCGTGAGGATAACATTGAGCCACAGCATCTTCGGACGTGCCAGCTGATGCTTTTCACTAGTCTCGTCCTTCGCCCCTTCAAGAATATCCGCCACAGCCGCTTTTGCATCAACAACACCATATTTTCGCTCAATACGCTTCCTTTCCCTAAGCCCGAGGAAAACAGCCAGGACAAGCATCAACACCATGCCGATGATTTGTACCGGGATGAGCGGGCGCCATAATTCCGTTACATCCATTTTCAAAACAGATGCTGTTCTGCCAAGCGGTCCTGCCCACGGTACCATGTTCATCACACTGGCACTTCCGCCAACGAGCAACAACAGCAAATACGGATTCATCCGCAAACGCTGATATAGCGGCAGCAATGCTGGAATCGTAATCAGGAATGTGGAAGCTCCAGAACCGTCCAAGTGTGCGACTGCCGCAATTATAACACTGGCAACACTAACAGTGACGACATTTCCCTTCGACCATGTAATCATTTTGGTAATCAACGGATCGAACAACCCTACATCCTGCATCAATCCGAAATACAAAATAGCGAAGATAAACATGACAACGACATTGATGACGTCTCCAATGCCATCATTGAAAAAGCCGCCAATCTCCCCGAATCCAAATCCAGCTGCAAAAGCCCCGATAATTGGAATCAGAACCAACGGAATCATCGGTGTGAGCTTTCCGCTTAATAACAGAGCGACAATAATAAGAATCGTAATAAATCCAATCAAACTTAACATCTTTCTTCCTCCTCCGTGCTACAATGAACGCGTTTGCAAATACAAACAACCTGATGCTTTTCATCTTTTTAGTTATATGTAACATAAATCGGAAATCGGAAGAAACCTTCTCGCCATAATGAATGTATTCCCTATTCTTTTCATTTTATTCATAAGTGCCACGGAGCATATATTGCCGTTCCGGCCTGCCGACTGTCCCGTATTTCAAGCTCGGCTGGAGCATTTTGGTTGATACCAAATATTCCAAGTACCTGCGTGCTGTTGTATGCCCAATGCCAGTTTGTCTGCTTAATTCCATTGCTGTGATTCCTAGTTTTGTTTGACGTACTAATAACATGACTTCATGCAATGTAATCGGGTCAATTCCTTTGGGCAAGTCTGCTTTTTTCGCAGCAGCCGGCTGTTCATCTTCGAATTGCGTGCCAATCAAGTAGTCAATCTCTTTCTGGTGAACCGTTTTTCTCCCAGCAAGGAAAGCCCGTTTTTCCTGGAAGGATAAAAGCGATTGCTTCAGTCGGTTCGCATCGACAGGTTTGATAATATAATCAAACACCCCGCCGAAAATAGCGTTTTGTACCGTATCAGCTTCAGTTGCTGCCGTTACTGCAATCAAGCTAATGGTATGGTATTGCTGGCGTATATACCAAAATAAATCAAGGCCAACCACATCCGGGATATAAATATCCAGCAAAACCAGATCAGGCAATTGCCCGCATTCCTGCAAAAACGCCTTCGTTTCTTTTGCAGTCCGGGCTTCCTTGATGACTGTAAATCCGTCCACCTCTTCCACAAATTGCCGATGGATCGCTGATATACGAAAATCATCTTCAATAATCATCACTGTAATGGGATATGCCATTTTACTCCCCTTCTTTCGGTATAGTCATGATAAAACAGGCTCCGCCTAAATCACTCTGCTCTAACGTGATCTCCCCTCCGGCCTCATGTAAAAGATGCCGTACCAAAGCTAGGCCCGTACCTCGATGTTCCCCCCGTTTTGTGGAGAATCCTTGCTGAAAGATAAATTGCACGTTTTCCTCTTCTATTCCGGGGCCGCTGTCACCTACTTCCACCAATACATCGTCTCCCACGTCTGTAAAAAAGATTTCCAGCTTTCTTTCAGCTTCATTGGGCAGATGTTTTACAGCTTCCATGGCATTATCCAACAGATTGCCAATCCCTGTCAGAAGTGCCTGCTGTTTTTTGCCGGACAAGACCGTTTGCAATTGACTTTCTGGATGGATCGCCATATGTATATCCAACTCGTTCGCTTCATTCATTTTCGCCTGCAGCAAGCCGGATACAAGCGGATCACGGACGTTTTTTAATAGGAACTGTGTCCATGCCTGCTGAATGTCTTGCTCCTGCTTAATAAAAGAAATAGCTTCTTCATATTGCCTCAATTGTAAAAGGCCCAATACAATGGATAATTTATTGGAAAACTCATGTGTCTGGGCACGCTGGGCATTGGCATACTGCCTCACTTGCTTTAATTCATTCGTAATGGCTTCCATTTCCTGTTTTTTGCGCAGGGTAGCAACTCCCCCGATAATCTCACCATCGTCCATGATTGGTACCTGGTTGACAAAAACAATGCTATCGCCAACGATCATTTCCTGGTTCATTATGGTTTTTATTTGTGCAAACAGGTTTGTATGCGGAAGTACTTCGTTGATGGGTAGGCCAATAAAGGATTGCTGTTTATCCTGAAGGCTTTTCAGCATGTCTCGTGCAGCTCGATTGATCATCGTGATTTTCCCAGCTGCATCAACAGAAATGATGCCTTCCTGTGTCGATTGTAAAATGGCTTCTTTTTGGTGCAGCAAATAAGAAATTTCTTCCGGTTCCATATCGGAGAGCAGCTTTTTTAGAAAATGAGCGATTAGCACTGCACCAAAAATGCCAAGGCAGATAATCAAGACCATCGTTACCCAGATCAGCTTGCTTTGATTTTTAACAATCGCACTGACATTTTCATTTAAAAATCCAACGGAAACAACACCGATTGGCTGACCGTTTTTATCCAGCACAGGGGTTTTTCCACGGATCGACAGTCCCAAGGATCCAACATTTTTTGTTACATATGATTTTCCTTCTTTGAGTGCCGGTTCATTGTCTCCACCTACCATCTTCTTACCGATTCTGTCTGGATAAGGATGGGAATATCGAATCCCTTCTTTATTTCCTACAACGATAAACTGAGCGCCAGTTTTTTTGCGGATGGGTTCCACCAGCTTCTGTATAACAGCTGCGGGATCGTCCAGTTCAAAAGCACTTTGAAGCTCTGGCATGTCTGCAACTGTTTTGGCAAGATCAAGCGCCCTTTTCCCTACCTGATCTTCGATCATTCCAGAAACAAAATGGTGCAAAAACAGGGAAAAGATGATGAATATACCGACAATCAATACACTGATCGCCGCAATCAGCTTCATTTTTAAATTGAAGGTGATACGCTTTTGATACGGTTTGTTTTTGTTTTTCTGTTGAATGGATGTATGGTCCATCAGCATTTCCCCTTCTGACAACTGGTTATTAGCGAACCTTATCGGGCTTTTACTGGCAGTTTTCCCCCACCTTTGCTTCTTTGGATTCTTCTAGCTTAGAGGTTGGGATCTGTTGCCAGTTAATGCGGGATAAATATCCTGTCCTATATTTTAATTTTTTTCAAGAACATTGTCCAAGAAACACGAATGGGATGCCTATGACATTAGAGGTGAGAGGGTGGATTGGTTTAAATTGGCCAATTTATACTTCTTATTTTTTGTAAAAGGCTATTTGATGAATGACTTTAAAACTCATCAATTCACACATTGTTCCGTACCTGTTCACTTCTTCATTTACTTTCCATGAATTGACTGTGGTATAGTGAAGGTGGTAATCACTATGCAAGTGTAGTCTTTTAAGGAGGTAGAACAGATGAGTGAAGCAGTACAAACAAATGAAGCAGCACAAACTTTAGATGGGTGGTATTGCCTCCATGATTTTCGAAGAATGGACTGGCCATCCTGGAAATTGTTGTCAAGTGACGAGAGAGAAAAAGCGATAAGCGAATTCCTCGGCTTTTTAGAAAAATGGGATGTTGTGAAACACAATCGTGAAGGTGACTACGCCCTGTATTCCATTGTCGGGCAAAAAGCCGATTTTATGATGATGTTGTTGCGCCCAACTATGCAAGAGTTAAATGAAATTGAGAATGCTTTTAATAAAACGACTTTCGCAGATTATACTATTCCCACATATTCCTATGTTTCTGTTGTGGAATTGAGCAATTACATGCCTCAAAAAGACGTTGACCCAGAGACAGATCCATACATCCAGTCACGCTTAAAGCCTGAACTGCCGCAATGGGACCATGTTTGTTTTTACCCGATGGACAAGCGCCGTGAAAATGACAGTAACTGGTACATGCTCTCAATGGAAGAGAGACGTAAATTAATGTACAGCCATGGCATGATTGGAAGAAAATACTCTGGTAAAGTCAAGCAAATCATTAGCGGCTCGGTCGGTTTTGATAATTGGGAATGGGGTGTTACCCTTTTCGCCCATGACGTACTTCAATTTAAAAAAATTATTTATGAAATGCGTTTCGACGAAGCGAGCGCCCGCTACGCAGAGTTTGGTGAATTTTTTGTCGGAAACATTCTTAAAAAAGAAAATCTGGCTAAGTTTTTAGCTGTTTAACAAGAAAGCTTCCTCTTCACTTTTGTGATTGAGGAGGCTTTTTTATATTCTCTTTCCTAAAAGCCTTCCACTTTTTTTAGTTTGGTGTCACTTTTTTTAATTCTGGGCATAAGCTGTTTAGGCAAACATCTTTTAAATCATAACAGGGATGCGTCTCTTTACGGATGTTAAAATATTTTAATCTTACATGAAAGAATGAGGTGGAGAACTTGGCTGTCGTCGCCCACAATGAAAATGATGTGGCTTTGCTTGCAAGGCTGATGAGGGCAGAGGCGGAAGGTGAGGGTAATCTCGGCATGCTTATGGTGGGCAATGTAGGTGTTAATCGTGTGCTGGCTGATTGCCTAGATTTCAAAGATATTCGCTCGATTCAGCGAATGGTTTTCCAATCGCCAGGCGGATTTGAAGCGACACAAAAGAGCTATTTTTACCAAAGGGCCAGAGAGCAGGATAAGCGCCTTGCAAGGCAGGTGATCCAAGGCGCGCGTTTCCATCCGGCAACAAATTCACTATGGTTTTTTGAACCGAGCGGAAATTGCCCGGCACAATGGTTTAATCAATGGAATACAGGACGGTATAAATCACACTGCTTCTTCAGTCCTTCCCAGTCGGCTTGTCCGAGTGTTTATTAAAGAAAAACGCTGACGCGTTTTTACTTTAGAGGTTAATTTTTAAGAGAGGATGATCTTTATGCAAGGAAACTGGAATCAAATGTATGGTCAATATCCTTATTATGGACAGCAATATCAAGGATACACTCCATATCCACAGCAGCCGGCCGGGGGTCAAATAACGACGCCGCCTGACGCGGAGACCCCGGCAGGGATGCCTGCCCAACTTCCTGTGCAGCAATCGTATATTGAAAATATTTTGCGGTTAAACCGCGGAAAGGTCGCAACAGTCTATTGTACATTTGAAAACAACGAAAAATGGAATGCGAGAGTATTTAAAGGCATTGTCCTGGCGGCCGGCAGGGACCATGTTATTTTGAAAGATCCTCAATCACCTAGAAGATACATTATATTAATGATCTATGTTGACTTTATTACATTTGATGAGGAGATCGAATACAGTTATCCTTACGGCTTAGATACACAGACGCCGAGATAACAACAAACAAAAAGCCCATGGTTTTCAACTTTGAAATCATGGGCTTTATCCACTATAAAACTTTCACCGCTGCAAACACAACAAGAAGCCAAGCCACCAAAAACGCCACACCGCCAAATGGAGTGATTGCCCCAAGTATGCTGACATTCGACATGCTTAGTGCATAAAGACTGCCTGAAAATAAAATAATTCCTATGAACATCAGCCAGCCTGCCCAATGAATCGTTCCACCCGGCCCAAGGCGTTCATATAGAAGTGCAATCAATACAAGCCCCAACGCATGATACATATGATACTGCACACCTGTTTTATAGACGTCAAGCATTTTTTCCGTAAGCTTCCCCTCTAATCCGTGAGCCCCAAATGCACCAAGAGCTACAGCAAGAAAAGCATTTATTGCCCCTAGAATTAAAAATACCTTCATTTTAATCCCTCATTTACAAAATGATTTTCAAACCTATTTAAAAAGATAACAGAAAAACGCGTGAATTTCATGTATAATAAAAAAAACGCTGGCGCGTTCTTTCTGAAGTCAGAGGCCAGAAGCCAGATTGGCCTAAGTTTGCGAAAGTGGCAAATTTAGTACTTTCTCATTTTTTTAAAAAGAAAGGGAGGAAAGAGAAATGACAATGCTTGACCAAATTTTAGAATTCAACCGCTCATTTGTGAAAAACAAAGAGTACGAAAAATTTGAAACGACAAAATTCCCGAATAAAAAGCTCGTAATTTTGTCATGTATGGATACGAGGCTCGTTGAACTATTGCCAAATGCAATGAATGTAAAAAATGGCGACGTAAAAATTATAAAAAACGCCGGAGCCATCGTTTCCCATCCGTTTGGAAGCATCATGCGCAGCATCCTTGTCGCCATCTATGAACTGAATGCCCAGGAAGTATGTGTCGTCGGCCATTACGACTGCGGGATGCAAGGCCTCAATTCAAGTAAAGTGCTTGAAAAAGCAATTGCCCGCGGGGCTTCTGAAGAATTGCTCACAACGCTTAATTACTCTGGGATTGATTTGGATTCATGGCTGAAAGGGTTTGAAAAGGTCGAAGACGGTGTCCGGACAAGCGTAGACATGATCAAACAGCACCCTCTTCTTCCGAAAGACATCGCTGTCCATGGCTTAATTATCGATCCGGAAACCGGAAGGCTTGACAAGATCGTCGATGGATACGAAAAATAAGAAATCCGCTTTACGGATTTCTTATTAGCTAGAAATCAAAGATGGAACCGCTGCTCGCATCATCACTAACAACCCGTTGCGTTGCGGGCAATGGTGATGACTGCTTCTTTTTTAAGGAATGCCCTTCTTCCGAATGTTCCCCCAATGCTTTCAGCAATAAATCACAATACGCACGTACTGTGTACAACTCCTTTACAGCCAATTGATTAGGGATTTCATGCTTTAGTCCTTCAAGCTTATTAACCGCTTCATCAATAATGATTGACGCTGAAATTTCTTTCATTGAATATGCTCCTCCTGCCTGTATTAAACTTGCCGCTGGCAGTTCTCGTCTTATAATCATATCATAACTTCATTATAGGTTATTTTCAGAGATGCAATGGACACTTCCCCTTAATCGGTTCAATATCATCTCCGATAAAAAATTGTTTCCATTCGTTGTGTGATGGATCGCCGTAATGGCTTATGTCAGGATGTTTCGGCAGCTTGTCCCATTTTTGCACACGCTCACGCACTCGTTCACGCGACATGATTCCGCCTTTCTGTGTCCCTTCCAGCCCCTCAAAGATCATGCGCGGCTGGATTCCAAGGATAAGGCTGTTTCCAAGATTTCTTGTTTTTCTCTGTTTGTATGCCGGGCAATTGCCAAACGCGAAAAATGGCTTTCCCGCAAAGCAAAAGTCCCAAAGAAAATGGTCCGGATCTTTCGGAATATCTTCCGGCCATGGATGGGGATCGTGATCATGAAGATATTGCAAGATGCGCCAGAAATACTGGCGATAATAATCAAGCGATTTTTCTTCTTTTTCAGGCTCTACAAAAACAAACAAGCCATGGCGGATAAATGGCGGTTCTTCGAACAGCCCAAGAAAGCTTTCAACAACCTCAGGGAAATGGGACCAATCATTATGAGGCAAATAGGCATATCTTAGCTCCCCTTTATTTTCCGCGCCCATTCCAAAATAACACGGGAACGTCCGATCGGTAACAAGGTTATGAAATGTTTTGTATTCTTCAATCAGCCATTCCGGCACAAGGCTAGGGTTTGTCATATCCTTCTTTTCTAGCAAGTATTGGCTTGTTTTCTGCATTGAATCTTCCTTTCTGTAACAAATGGTACTCCTTATTTACCCTTTTGCTCAAAGAAAAAAACTTCCCTTAAAAAAGGAAGCTTTAACGTAATGGGGCTCTTCGAAATCTCTATATCCTGAAGTGGAGGTCTTGCGGACGGTTGCACCGCGGGTAAAGCAACCTTATTTAACATTAGTAGACATTTCATTTTTCGGACGGAATCGGTAACCTGTTCAAACGCTTCATCATTTCCCTTTTTCGCTCGTTTTATGTCCATTTCTCTTTTTCCCTCCTCTCTTACGATAGTCGATTGGGAAAGCCGTTGGGTTGCAAAAAAAGGGTTTTGGCAGTTTTTGTTGAAATAATGTGAGTTGGAAAAAAAACTAGGAGGGACCAGCTTTGTCACATTTTAAAACAGCTGATTTATGCGACGAACATTCCGATTCGCTGCAAATTTGCACAACTGAATTCCGCTCTTATGGGAAAAAGAAGCAATTTTATGGAAAAATTGAAACCGTGAATGTGTATGAGGATAATGTGCTTGTCCTTGAAGCCATTGAATCAGTTCCTGAAGGCTCTGTGATCGTTGTAAATGGAGGAGGTTCTAAAAGATGCGCCTTGCTTGGCGATCGCCTGGCAGGCATCGCAGCATCAAGAAAGGTTTCAGGGCTGATTATTAATGGCTGTGTAAGAGATTCTGCCGATCTAGCAGACATGGAAACAGGTATTTTTGCATTGGGGACAAACCCGCTCAAAAGCAAAAAGAATGGCACAGGAGAGCGGGGAAGCACCCTTCATTTCGGCGGTGTCGATTGGGCGCCCGGCGATTATGTATACGCAGATGAAGATGGCGTCATCATTTCAAAAAAGCCCCTTCTCTAAAAAAAGTTTCATGGTTAACATTGACGTCTCTCAAAAAGTCATTTATAGTAAAACTATGAATATCGCCCAAAGGGGAGTAGCTTTAACAGCAAAGTCGTCAATCCAGGAGCAATCCTCGGCTTTGTTGGCAACCTTACGTTGTTAGCAAGACCTTTGCCATATGGTAAAGGTCTCTTTCTATGCAAAAATGACCTTTACCGAAAGGCAAAGGTCATTTTTCTATTTAGGGAGGCTTTTACGTGGAGACAAGTTTATTGCTTGAATATTTTTGGGTTTTAATTATTTTAGTTGGTCTAGAAGGGATTTTAGCTGCAGATAATGCGCTTGTCATGGCTGTCATGGTAAAACATTTGCCGAAAAAAAAGAGAAAAAAGGCGCTGTTTTACGGATTAGGCGGAGCTATGATCTTTCGCTTCGCCGCACTATTTATTATTTCTTTCCTTGTTAATATATGGCAGCTTCAGGCAATCGGTGCCGCTTATTTGCTTTTTTTAAGCCTCAATCACCTTGCCCAGAAACACCTTGTAGCGTTTCAAAAAGACAAGCAAAAAAAGGCACTACCGAAAAAAGAGTCTGGCTTCTGGATGACTGTCCTTAAAGTGGAAGTTGCCGATATTGCTTTTGCAATCGATTCAATCCTCGCTGCGTTCGCCATCGCCATTACTTTGCCAAAAACAGACCTCCCTTCAATTGGAGGAATGGACGGAGGACAATTTGCCGTTATCTTTTTAGGTGGATTAATCGGAGTTGTCATCATGCGGTTTGCGGCCACTTTGTTCGTGACGCTATTAAATAAACGCCCGGCGTTAGAAACAGCGGCTTTTCTTATCGTTGGCTGGGTAGGGGTAAAACTCGCAGTCGTAACGCTCTCCCATCCTGCACTTGGCGTATTGCCTGAAGCGTTTCCGCATTCTCTTGCTTGGAAGCTTACTTTCTGGATCGTTCTTGTTATTATCGCTGTGGTTGGCTTCCTTAAAAATCCAAAGAAAGAAATGCTTAAATCTTGATTAAACAGCCTTGAAGAGTAAAAATTCTTCGAGATAATTCCCCCCTAAATTTTGATAAATATGGGATAAT
>NZ_QCZG01000042.1 GCF_003097615.1 Pueribacillus theae | reverse complement strand
CATACCTATGTTTTCTTGCCTTGCGAAGATTGCCGAATATTACTTACACAAGATTTTACGCAGACCCAATTAATGCTCCTTAACTCATCGGAAACAACTTCAAACGTTTGTTGTTGATCTTCTAGCTTCGTTTCGAGACGCTGAAAATAGCTTCTATTTTCAGTTTGGTTATTAGCCATATCCTCTCTTAGCTCTTTGATTGCTACTCCTAATCCTCTCGTTTCTTCTCTTAGCTCTTTGATTTCTCCACATAGCCCACTCATTTCTTCTCTTAGCTCTTTGATTTCTCCACGTTGCCCGTTCATTTCTTCTTTTATCTGATTCATTTCGGTATCAATTTTATCAAATCGTTCGTTCATTTGTGACATGAGCTGTTTTAATAATTCTTCCAATGAAAAACACCTCACTTTTCATCCATTATAGCATCTTTTTGAAAATATATTGTATTGATTTCTAGCGACTCGATGGTGTTCGTTTAACATGGATATATACAAAAAAAGCCCTTTTTTAAAGGACTTTTCAAATGAAAAGATATGATGGAGCATAGCGGGATCGAACCGCTGACCTTTTGGCTGCCAGCCAAACGCTCTCCCAGCTGAGCTAATGCCCCGAATTTTAACACGGCAATAATTATTCTACGTATTGACGTATTAAAAGTCAATAGTTTTTGCATTTTTTATAGAAAGTATCAAGTGACACGCCAATTTTTTTCACCTTGAAGTAAAGCAATCTCTCCATGTTCCACAAGCTGGTGAATGCCATGTAATCAAATCATCCAAGTTAAAAAGGGACTAAGAATTTCATCTCAGTCCTTTGGCATGTTGCCTATTTTTTTAGGCGCTTGTTAAGTTGTGCTTGCCGATCGTTTGATTCTTTTAACCATTCTTTAAGCTTGTCCTCAAGTGTATTGAAACCTTGAGGGGATTGGTTTGAAGATTTATTTTGGCGAGGAGGGCGAGGACGTGGCCTTTCCGTGCGCTCAGGGGCGGGTTCAGTCGCCCGAATCGAAAGTGAAATCTTGCCCGAACCTTCTTCGATGTTCAAGATTTTTACGCTTACTTCATCTCCAATCTTTAAGAAATCATTAATATCTTTGACATAGCTGTGCGCAACTTCAGAAATATGAACCAATCCTTGTGTTTTATCATCTAGAGCAACAAACGCTCCAAAAGGCTTGATTCCTGTCACTTTCCCCTGCACAACACTGCCTACTTCATAATTCGCTGTCATATACACACTCCTAAGATTTTATTAGCTTTTTTATTATATCACGACCTGACAGCATTGGAAAGGAAAGCTACGTAACATGAAACGTGATTGCATATCGATTAATAACTTAAAGTCAGAAGCCCGAAAAAGGAAAAAATCGGCAAAAGAGCCGATTTTTTTCTACTTACTCATGAAACTCTAATTCATCAATGATTTTAGCTATTCTTGGACCAACTCCGTCACCCCATTCAATAGGGTAATGGGTTGTTATTCGATACACTTTGCCATTTCTTTCGAAAATAGAGACAGTGCCTGTAAAATCTCCTTTTTCAATCGTATACTCCTTCTGGGAGTATGGGATCATGAATTCATCCTCGGCAACTTCAGTAATAGAATAACCATTAAAGTCGGATAGCAGCTGCTTATCATCTTTTGTTTGATTCTCACTTGCTTCATAGATTTCAAAATAAGCATCGTCCCTTTTTTCCCCAACAAAATTGGTGAATATTTTTATGCTGTTTTGCTCAGTTTGTGCAACCATGTCATCAGGGTAATATGTGGAGACTCCTATATGTTCATTTTTCGCAAGAATGAACGTTTTTTCTTCAGGCATTCCTTCGATTTCCAGTGTTTCAGTTTTTGTTTCGGGACGATCGATCTCCACAGTAGTCGCGTCTTTTTCATTATCTTTATCTGTTTCTGCCAACTTGTTTGGATCTTGCTTAACATGGTTTTCAGAGCTTTCTTCCATTTTTTGCTCAGAATTTTCTGAGCCATTCTGGAACAAATCCGGCGAAGCAACGATGAGTAATCCAACGAGTGCAAAGACGGCAATAGCAGCTCCTATTGGCAATATACGTAATCTCTTTCTTTTTCTCTTCGTACGATTTATACCATTTATATTCTTTACAATCCTATCTACATTAGAGAATGCCGGCATCTGTTCATAGGCTTGTTTTAAGCTGTTTAATCTAATTTGTAATTTATCATCACTACTTTGCATCGAATTCTCCTCCCTTCTCCTCGATCATCTTCTTTAATCGTGATTTTGCTCGAGAAAGTCTGGTTTTAACTGTAGACTCAGGGATTGACAAAATTTGTGAGATCTCTTGAATCTTTTTATCGTGGAAATAATAAAGTACAAGCGGCACTTTATATTTTTGATCTAAATCTTGGATAGCTTTATGAAGAAAAGCATCCTCCTCATTTTGGAACGTTTCCTTATCACTACTCACAGTAGAAGTTGGCTCCCTAAAAAGGGCAATGATTTTATTTTGTTCACGTTTTGTTTTTTTAAAATAATCTCTTGCGACATTTAAAGTGATTGTATATAGCCACGTTGAAAACGTTTTCCCGGAAAATTGATCAATAAAGCGGAAAACACGTATGAAGACTTCCTGTGTTACATCTTCAACATCATTGGCTGACACACCAATTTGGTAAGCGAATCGCTCAACAATTGGCAAGTGACTTTCAATTAAATCATGTAGCGCATCGTGGTTCCCTTGTTTCGCTAATCCAATGATCTTATCAACGCGCATATTCACCCTCTCTCCTTTCGATTATAAAACTGCCATTCCAATGAAAAAGTTTCAACTAAAATGATTTGCCGTTTTGTAAAATATCTTAAAATTTAGTATCCTTATATTAGAGTAAAACCTCTTAATCAAGATAACCATTCACAATTTGGAGGGAAACCAGTGACATATACAAAAATCGGTCCAATTGAAATCCTTACTGGTGAAAATAAAAGTAAAATACCTTTTTCTACTTCACTCCTCGTCCACGGTCGAGATGAAACAGCATTAATTGACTGCGGGACAGGTCACAAGGCCTATGACTATATAAAAAATCAAAAGCCACTCAAAAATATCTACTTAACGCACTACCACCTTGATCACATATCGGGAATTGGTGAATTTCCCGAAGCACAAACGTGGATTAATCCTTACGATAAACATAAGCTAAAAGATTTACATGAACTGACCAAAGCGAACGGGCTCTATGCTGTTCTCGGTGAAGAAGGAGCCGAAGACTGGATAAAAAAACGGACTGAACGAAATAATCCTGTCCTAAATGCAGCGACAAATGTGGATATGAATGTTTATCCATACGAACTCCCATTACAAATAGCTGGCGAAAAAATGATCATGATTCATGCACCTGGCCACACGGAAGGCTTGGCTCTTCCCTATTTCCCTGACCACGGTATCCTGTTTGTTGTCGACATTGACTTGTCATCATTCGGGCCGTGGTATAATAACATTGACAGCGACATTGATTTGTTTATTCAGTCAGCGTTAAAGACCCTTGAGGTTGATGCGGAATACTTCGTTACTTCCCACCATAAAGGGATGGTTCGGCGCAAAGAATATGAACAGAAGCTGCACGACTACTTAGCAATTATTGAAAAACGAGAGCAAAAATTGATAGATGCTATTGATCGAGGGATTTCTCCAGAAGACATCGTTTACGAAGAAGTTTTTTATTTTAAAGAAACTCATAAAAAAAGTCCTTTGGAAATGACTTCAGAAATAATTGGAATTGTAAAACATCTCCAACGTTTAATTAAAAACGGAGGGGATTATGAAGATTATTACAACGAATTTATCACGACACACCATTTAATAAAAGAGTACCTTTTTTACAAAAAAGAGCCACACCCTGCTGATCACCATCCATTAATGACAAAAACTCACAGCCTGTAAAGCGTGAGTTTTTGTGTTAATTAATCCTGCATCTGTTCTTCTTGCTCCTGAAGCTTCCTCCATAAAATTTTCCCGCTTCCTGAAATAGGAAGGCTATCTTGAAATTGAACGATTCTTGGATATTTGTACGCTGCCATTTGTGTTTTTGACCATTCAATAATCTCTTCTTCTGTTGTATTTCCTTTGCTTTCCTCTTTCAGAACTATAAATGCTTTTACCGTTTCTCCTCTTCTCGGATCAGGGACTCCGATGACACAAGCTTGCTCTACAGCAGGATGCTTATAAAGAATTGATTCCACTTCTGCTGGCCACACTTTGAAGCCTGACGCATTAATCATCCGCTTGACGCGATCAACCATAAAGAAATAACCTTCTTCGTCGTACCGGGCAATATCGCCTGTTCTAAAAAATGTTTTCCCATCCATTTCAATAAAGGCATTCTTTGTCTCTTCAGGCCTGTTCCAATATCCTTTAAACACTTGTGGACCGTTAACAATAACCTCTCCTTCTTCATTCGGGCCCAATTCTTTCATTGTATTCGGATCAATGATTCTGGCATCAACGTCAAACTGGGGAATACCCATGCATTGCATTTTTGGTCTCTCACTCGGATTTGAATGGGTTTGTGAAATCGTTTCTGTCAGCCCGTAACCTTCTGTATACCGGACACCTGTCATTTCGTATAATTTTTCGCCGACAGCTTCCGGAAGTGCCGCCCCGCCTCCGCTGATGGACGTCAGAGACTCAATATTATAGTTTGGCAAATTCGGATTCGCCAAGAAATCAACGACCATTGTGGCGATATTCACCCAATGCGTACAGCGATAACGTTCAATGAATGTAGCAGCAACGTCGCGATCCCATCTCGTCATAACAACCATCGTTGCTCCATTGTAAATCGGTGTATTCATGCTATGCTGAAGGCCTGTCACATGGAAAAGAGGAAGCGTTGTCAGGCATACTGCACTTGGCGTGATCTGAGACCATACACTTGCACTGAGAATGTTTGCCTGCAATGTTTTATGTGTATGCATGCAGCCTTTCGGCTTCCCAGTTGTTCCCGAAGTATATGGAAGACAGCATAGATCATCTGGTTCGGCAGTGCTTACGTTCGGTTCAATCGCTGCTGCCAATGCTTTCTCCCATTCAATTAGATCAGGGGATTCAAATGTCTGCCTTTCAGCAGCAACCACTTCAGGCACTGCGTAATCCAAATCGGTCTCCGCATAGTCCGAATAAGCGGCAACAATGATTTGCTGTAATGGCGTCGTTCCTATGCTTGGTTCAATTTGCGGAATTAATTCTTGGCCAACAATCGCAACTTTAGCGTCGCAATCCTTTAAATAAAATGCGACTTCATCTTTAATATTCATTGGATTAACTGGTACAACGACGGCATCTGCTCGCAGAATCGCATAAAATGAAATCATATATTGTGGCGAGTTCTGCATGTATAATACGACCCGATCACCTTTTTTCACGCCTGAATTTTTCTGTAAATAGCCTGCGAGCTTCAACACTTCTTCATTCAGCTGTTTAAACGTTATTTCCTTTCCATAGTAAACAATTGCCGTTTTATTGGGATAACGCCTCGCTGTAACGGCAAGATTATCATATACTGTCGTTTCTGGGATTGGTAAACTTTTTGCTAGTCGTTTTGGCCAAAATGCAAAATGCCTTGTCATCATTTTTAGTCACCTCTTTAAATTTTGATCCCAACAGTGAACGGTTGCATGGGAATAAATCCATTATATTTAAATATTCCAAATATTTAAAGGGAATAAAATAAAAAAAAGAGGATATACTGTATTTTTGTATCCCCCTTTTTTATGATAGCAAAACCACTAAACGGTTTTGCTTTTTTTATTTAGACAGCATATTTTCTTGTGAATCTTCCGATCCGGTTCATTGCTTCTTGCAGTTCAGATAAAGACGTAGCATAAGAACAGCGGATATGCCCTTCGCCGCCTTCTCCAAAAACGTTGCCAGGAACAACAGCCACCTTTTCTTCATGAAGCAGGCGTTCCGCAAATTGTTCTGATGTAAGGCCTGTTTTTTTTATCGAAGGAAAGACATAGAATGCCCCGCCCGGCAAGTGGCAATCCAATCCAATTTCCTGAAAGGACTTGACGAGGAAATTCCGCCTCTGACGGTAGCTTTTCACCATTTCATTCACATCGTCCATCCCTGTCTTGAGTGCTTCAAGTGCCCCGTACTGAGCCATAGTTGGTGCACACATAATTGTATATTGATGGATTTTCAGCATCGCTTGAATGATTTCTGCTGGCCCCGCCGCATAGCCGAGCCGCCAGCCTGTCATGGCAAACGCTTTAGAAAAGCCCGAAATGTAGATCGTTCTTTCTTTCATTCCGTTAAAACGGGCTATGCTCACATGTTCCTCATTATAGCTAAGTTCCGCATAAATCTCGTCAGTCAATACGAGCAAATCGTGTTTTTTAACGATGTCAGCCACGTTGTCCAACTCTTGTTCACTCATCGTTGTCCCCGTCGGGTTGTTCGGGAAACAAAGGATGATTGCTTTTGTCTTTTCGGTAATTTTCTGCTCTAGTTGTTCAGGCAGCAGCTTAAATTCACTTTCAGCACTTGTCGGTACGGCGACAGGGACGCCACCAGCGAGAGAAACGCTCGCACTATAGGCAACGAAACAAGGTTCCACGACAAGCACTTCATCACCTGAATCAAGGATGGCACGCAGGGCAACATCAATCGCCTGGCTCGCACCAACGGTAACAATCACTTCATCTTCTGCATCATATGTCAGATTGAATTTCCCTTGTAAGTATTTCACAATTTCAGTTCTTAACTCAAGCAACCCTGCATTTGATGTATAGCCAGTGTACCCTCTTTCAAGAGAATCAAGGCTTGCTTCGCATACATGCCAAGGCGTGACAAAATCCGGTTCTCCAACACCTAATGAAATGACGCCTTCCATTTGTGACGCAAGGTCAAAAAATTTGCGTATCCCAGATGGCTTTAATTTTTTCGCTGTTTCAGATAAATACGATCGTTTCATTGTGCTCGTTTTCATGGAGACACCACAATTCGTTTATCTTCTTTTTTCGGTTCAAAAATCACACCGTCATGTTTGTATTTTTTCAACATAAAGTGTGTGGTCGTTGAAATAACCGAGTCGATGGTAGATAGTTTCTCTGCAACAAATCTCGCGATTTGTGCCATTGTCTTTCCTTCGATGTGAACGGAAAGATCATAGGTTCCTGACATTAAATAAACAGCCTTTACTTCAGGGAAGCGGTAAATTCGTTCAGCAACCTCATTAAAGCCGACGCCGCGCTTTGGCGTCACTTTAACATCAATGACCGCCGTGACTTTCTCGTCTTCAATGGCTTTGCTCCAGTCTACGACAGCCGAATAGCTAAGAATGATATTTTTTTCTTCTAACGTTTTTATCTTTCTTTCTATTTCTTCAACCTTTAAATCAAGCATTTTTGCTAACGTCTCAATTGGAATTCGTCCATTTTTCTCCAAGATTTCAAGCAGTTCCACAGTCTTGTTATCCATAATTTTCGCTCCTTCATACACACGCTGTGTCAACTTAGTTTATTATAACAGAAATCCCACCTCGGGCAGCATTGAAAAAAGGAAAAATTGGGTATAATACGTTAAGCTGTTATCATTTTTTATAAAGTATGTTTTTGCAGCAAATGGAGGTTTTTCGAAATGACAACAGCAATAACAGAACATACTAGCAACATAACATTGTTAAATGTACAACTGTATTACGAGTGGTACGAGCCTAACGTACACCGAAGCAATCAAGTGTTCTTGCTTATTCATGGATTTCTTTCGTCTACATATAGCTTTCGCTATTTAATTCCGCTGCTCGCAAAAACGCATACCGTCATTTCAATCGATTTGCCTGGTTTTGGAAAAAGCGAAAAATCAACGTCATTCCGTTATTCTTATAAAAATTACAGCCAGCTCATCATTGATTTTATCACTGCGTTTTCACTAAAGCATGTTGTGCTGATCGGCCATTCAATGGGAGGACAAATCGCATTGCGCACAGCAAAAATAGCCCCGGCACTCATTGAACGATGTGTTTTGATTGGCGGCTCAGCTTATTTAAAAAGGGCAAAAAAAGCAGTTATTTATAGTTCCTATCTTCCATTTGTAAGTTTTTTCATAAAAAAATGGTTTAAGAAGAACGATGTGAAGGAAAATCTTCTCACTGTCGTCTACAATAAATCTATTGTAAATGAAAACTTAATAAAAGAGTATGGGGAACCGCTGCAACATAAACGCTTCCTCGACTGCATGATTCGTTTATTGCGCCACAGGGAAGGCGATTTATTATCAGAGGAAATGCAAAGCATTGCAACCCCATGTTTACTTGTATGGGGAAAACATGATAAAGTTATCCCGCTTACAACTGCGCATAACCTTTTGACCGATTTGCCAAATGCAAAACTCGTCGTTTATGAGGATGCCGGCCATTTAGTCAGTGAAGAACAGCCGGAAAAACTAGCGAAAGATATTCTGGAATTTTTAAATGAATGAGTAATCACTGTCTGGTTAGGGTATTAAAACAATAGGTTTGAATCGTAAATTAATCCTCTCGTACCAAGGAGGTGGAATCCCTTATACATTTGTATAAGGAAATGATGGATATTTTTAATTTAATCTTATTCATATTACTTATCTTTTTTACCGCCTTTTTCGTTGCGGCGGAATTTTCGGTTGTTAAAGTAAGAAAAACCCGAATTGACCAACTGGCAATGAATGCGAATAAAAACGCCATCATTGTTCAAAAAATACTGAACAACCTTGATGGCTACCTATCCGCCACCCAACTGGGCATTACAATTGCGGCATTAGGACTTGGGTGGCTTGGAGAACCAACGTTTCACGGCCTTATTGATCCGTTCGTTGCTTGGTTCGGCTTGCCTGAGGCGGTTACCAGCACTTTATCTTTTCTAATTGTATTTTTGTTTGTCACGTTTTTAAATGTCGTAGTTGGTGAACTGGCACCAAAAACGATTGCCATTCAAAAATCAGAACAAATTGCTTTATTGATTGCTAAGCCGCTGTATTGGTTTTATATCATTGCGTTTCCTCTCATATGGCTTTTAAACGGTTCGGCCCGTTTGCTCGTTCGCGTTTTCGGTTTTAAAACGAATGATTCCCAAGAAGCTGCTTTATCAGAGGAGGAATTGCGGCTTAGTATGTCTGAGAGCTATAAAAGCGGCGAAATCAATCAATCCGAATTGCAGTATGTCAACCGCATTTTCGAGTTTGATGACAGGCTTGCGAGGGAAATTATGGTGCCTCGGACAGAAATCGTGTGCGTCTATAAAGACGATACGTTGGAGGAAAATCTTAATGTTTTAAAACAAGAAAAATTTACACGCTTTCCCGTTGCGGATGGCGACAAAGATCATATTGTTGGCTTAATCAATATAAAAGAAGTTTTTCATGATGTGTTCAATAACCATGCGAAGCCATTGGAAGAATATATTCGTCCGATCATTTTAGTGATTGAACATATACCGATAAAAAAATTGCTCATTAGAATGCAAAAAGAGCAAATTCATATGGCTGTTCTCGTTGATGAGTATGGCGGCACTGCAGGCCTTGTTACTGTTGAGGATATCCTTGAAGAAATTGTCGGTGAAATCCGCGATGAATTTGACAGCGATGAACAGCCAATGATTAATAAAGTGTCCCCAACAATTACAGTGCTGGATGGAAAAGTGTTAATCGAAGATGTGAACAATCTATTCAATTTGCATCTTGATGACAGTGAAGTTGATACAATTGGGGGATGGATGCTCTCTCAGATAAGCGATATCCAGCTTGGTTCTTCGATTAAAGTGAACGGCTATGAATTTAAAGTAACGGAAATTGATGGACATCAAGTTAAATATATTGAAGTGATTAGACAAAATAACAAAGATGAACAAGTGATAAAAAAAACTCCTGCCGACGATTAATCGGCAGAAGTTTTTTTATGCTTGTTTTTTTACGACGATTTCATTGTCTTCAACGTCAACTTTAATTTTTTCAACGTCTTGCTCGTCAATGAAGAGATCGGCGATGCCGTCTTCGACTTTTTCTTGGATGACTCTTCGAAGCGGACGGGCACCAAAACGAGGATCATAGCCTAAGCTTGCTAATTTTTCTTTCGCTTCGTCGCTTACTTCGATTGTTTTTCCGTCTTCTTTCAGCGTTTCATTCAATTCATCCAACATAAGAGAGACAATTTTGATCATGTCTTCTTCTTTTAATGGGTTAAATTGAATGATGCTGTCAAAGCGGTTTAAGAATTCTGGTTTAAAGTAAGGTGTTAAGCTTTCAAGATCTGTCACAGCATCAGATTGTTCAGCATTAAAGCCGACTTTTGCTTCCCTCACACCAGTACCTGCGTTGCTTGTCATAATGATGACGGTGTCTTTAAAGCTTACTGTACGTCCTTGGCTGTCAGTTAAGCGCCCGTCTTCCATGATTTGCAAGAACATGTGCTGCACATCAGGATGCGCTTTTTCAATTTCGTCCAACAAAATGATGCTGTATGGGTTGCGCCTTACTTTTTCAGTTAATTGGCCAGCTTCTTCATGGCCTACATAGCCTGGAGGCGAACCAATTAATTTAGAAACAGAATGTTTCTCCATATATTCGCTCATGTCCAGACGAATCAATGCATCTTTCGAACCGAAAAGCTCTTCGGCAAGTACTTTCGTAAGCTCGGTTTTACCGACACCAGTAGGGCCAACGAAAAGGAATGATCCGATTGGGCGTGTTTTTGCTTTAAGTCCAGCGCGGCTTCTGCGGATCGCTTTCGCTACTTTTTCAACAGCTTCTTTTTGTCCAATGACTCGATCTGCAAGATTGGACTCCAAGTTTTTCATTTTCACTTGCTCGTCTTCTTGCAATTTTGTCACTGGGATGCCTGTTTTTTCTTCAAGAATTTGTTGAATGTCTTCCACTTCAACTTTTTCCTGATTATTTTCGCCCGCTTTTTTCATTTCTTCCTGCAATCTCAATTCTTCCGTACGCAAATAGGCAGCACGTTCATAATCTTCTTCACTCGCGGCTTTTTCTTTTTCTTTCACGATTTCTTGAAGGCGCGCTTCCATTTTTCCACGGTCACCGGCAGACTGAGCCAAATTCTTTCTAGAACCGGCTTCGTCAAGCAGGTCAATCGCCTTGTCAGGCAAGAAGCGGTCTTGAATATAACGATGGGAAAGCATTGCACAAGCTCGAATGGCTTCATCTGTATATTTGATTTCATGATATTGTTCATATTTTGGCTGCAAACCTTTTAGGATTTCCAATGTGGCTTCAACAGAAGGCTCTTTCACAATAACAGGCTGCAAACGCCGTTCGAGTGCCGCGTCTTTTTCAATTTGGCGGTACTCTTTTAAAGTTGTAGCGCCAATAAGTTGAAGGTCGCCTCTTGCAAGCGCAGGTTTCAAAATATTGCCTGCGTCCATTGAGCCTTCGGCAGAGCCAGCTCCAACAATTAAATGAATCTCGTCCACAAACAAGATCACATTTTCTCTGCTTTGCAGCTCTTTAATAAGTTGTTTCATTCGTTCTTCAAACTGTCCTCGGATGCCGGTATTCGCTACTAAAGATGCGACATCAAGGATATACACTTCTTTATTTAATAGTTTTGTCGGCACTTGGCCTTGGATGATTTTTAACGCAAGGCCTTCAGCAATCGCTGTTTTACCGACACCAGGTTCACCAATTAAAACTGGATTATTTTTGTTCCTTCTATTCAAAATTTCAATGACTCGGTCAATTTCTTGCTCTCTTCCAATAACAGGATCAATTCGTCCTTCTCTAGCTGAATCCATTAAGTTATGGCCAAGTTCATCAAGCAATCCTTTTCGTTCTTCTTTCACTTGCTGAGTCACTTGAGGCCCTTTTCCTTGCATGAATCCTTGGAACGCATTATTAAAGTCAAAATGATGATGCATTGAGCTGAAACCAGTTGGATTTTTCATTTCATTTTGAACAGAGAGGAAACATTCTTGACATAAGTGAAATTCTTGAAGCTGGCCATTGATACCAACTCTCATTCTAACTGTTGCTTCATTTGTATTACATTTTTCACAACGTTTTGTCATGTAAATATCCTCCTTCTTATTTTTCGATTTGTTTTAGTTTTTAATTTCAAGTTAGGTTAGGTTAAGGTCTTTGATTTTGACTTTGACTATATTTGACCTTTGACTTTATTATACTCTGACCTTCTTTGACTTTCAAGTGCTTTTTATAAAAAAGTGAAAAAAAATAGTGAAAAGCCGTTACCTCTATTCAAGGCAACGGCTTTTCACTATTCATATGTTGGTTCAATATAGGTTTCAAATGCTTTTTCATAGTTACGGCACAACTGCAAAACAAGCCGATCGGCAAAACGGCTGCCGACAACTTGAAGGCCCACTGGCAAACGGGATGATGTTAACCCGATTGGCAACGATGCGGCTGGATGGCCTGTCAAGTTGTAGATTTGTGTCATCATCCAATCTGATTCCGGATTAATATTCTTCCCATTGATATGTGAAGGCCCTGGCAAATGATGTTCAAAGGCTGTTGTCGCAAGGGTAGGCGATACGATGAATTGGTATTTGTTTAAGATGGATTGGATGGCCTTCCACACTTTTGTACGATTGAATTCAATTGCCCGGTAGTCAACTGCGCTTAATTTTCTCCCAACTGCAATCATTTTTGCGATGTTTTCCGAGAAATTTTCAGGTGCTTTGTCGTATAAATGCCCATAATTCGCTGCGTATTTGACACACCACATGCCGGAAAATGCCCGTGCGAGATCTTTTTTGCTGATTCCAAGATCAAGATTTACTTCTTCTACTTCACAACCGAGGGAAGCCAAGTTATCACACGCTTTTTCAACGACTTCTCTCACGTCATCTGATACTTCATATAAACCATAGTTGAGGGTATAGGCGATTTTTAACCCTTTCACATCACCGTTCAAGTCTGCAAAGTCGACCGCGGATGTTGGAACGGAATCCGGATCATTCACTTGGTATCCCATCATAACTGAGAAAAGAAGGGCAGCGTCTTCAACTGTTCTCGCCATTGGACCATTATGTAAATAGGGGTGCTGGGAGCCGAAGAGATTGTTTGGATCGCTGTCATGCGGTACAACTCCGAATGTCGGCTTCAAACCAAAAATTCCAGTTAATGATGATGGGATTCGAATTGAGCCTCCTCCATCGCTTCCTTCAGCAAATGGCGCGAGCTTTGCCGCAACCGCGACAGCAGAACCTCCGCTTGAACCACCTGGTGTTAACTTTTCGTTCCACGGGTTTTTTGTCGTCCCGAACAGCGGGTTATCCGTCGTCCCTTTATGGCCGAATTCAGGTGTGTTTGTCTTCCCTAACACGATACCGCCAGCTTCTTTAATCCTTTGTAAAAAAGTCGCGTCATAATCGGGTATGAAATCTTTGAACATTTCCGAGCCATATGTCGTTAAGATTCCCTTCGTTGGGGTTAAATCTTTGATCGCTACCGGTATGCCGTGAAGGCCACCGAGCTCTTCCCCTTTCATAACCGCCTCTTCCGCATTTTTCGCTTCATCTATCGCATGCTCATTGATTGTGACATAAGCATTCCATTTTGAGTTGAACTTCTCAATACGATCAAGATAAGCTTTGACAACTTCAACAGGCGAAAGTTCCTTTTGTTTAATTTGCCTCCGTAACTCTACTGCTGATAAATCCGTAATTGACAAGGCACTCACTCCTTAGAATTTATAATAGAAAATTTCCCTCTTAATAAAAATTGGCTATCAGTATGAGAATTCCTTTTTAATATATAAAAAAGCGATGACATTGATGCCACCGCTTTACATGAATCTTAATTATTTTAATAGGTATTCAAATAATAGACTAATTGAAACTAAAAAACCGAAATGAGTGTGCATTTGTGCTGTCGCTTTCATGGCAGGCATCATTTCAATTGGCTGTTTCTTTCCGATAAAGTTTCTTGTTGCCGAAACGGCTTTCGGCAAACTAATAAACACGAGAAGCAGCCATAATGACGCGTACCCTGCAACAATCATCCAAATGACCCAAAGATAAGAGAAAATAAACATAGCCGCTAAAAATCGGACAGAGTTTTTATGGCCTAAAAGAATGACCAGAGTTTTTCTCCCACTTTTTGCATCGCCTTCACGGTCGCGAATATTGTTGGCCGTTAAAATGGCTCCACACAGAATAGATATCGGCACAGAGATAAGAATGCTCTTCGTCGTAACAGCGCCTGTTTGAATATAAAATGAAATAAGGATGATAATAAGTCCCATGAAAAAACCGGAAACAATTTCGCCAAACGGTGTATAAGCGATCGGATAAGGGCCACCTGTGTAAAAATATCCCGCCGCCATTGAAATGGCCCCAATAACAGCAATCCACCAACTTGTTGCAGCGGAAATATAAATTCCAAGCAAAATAGAGATGAAAAACAGCATGAGCGCAAGGCGCAATATAAGCTTTGGTTCGATTCCATCTCTTACGATTGCTCCCCCGATTCCGACTGATTCAGCAGTATCAAGCCCCCGCTTATAATCGTAATACTCATTAAACATATTTGTCGCGATTTGAATGAAAAGCGAAGCCAACATCATCGCCAAAAACAACATAAAATGAAACTTCCCATCCAAAACCGCAAGCATTGTTCCGATAAAAACCGGGACAAACGCTGCCGTTAATGTGTGCGGGCGCAAAAGCCGCCACCACACTTGCCAACTTGAAGGTTGTTTCATATCCTTCTGTTGTTCGATAAGTGCTGACATAATTTTCTCTCCCTTAAACTGATCCACAAATTAAGTTTATGAGAATGGGGGGAAACTGTCAATCTCTCTGAACCAGCTTTCTTCCTCTTTATATGGGCTCGATTTATGGCTTGTTTATTGACATAAATCAAATGGAAGGTGTATCTTTGAATAGATTCTATTGCCGTTTTTATAAGGAAATTTGCTATATACAAGTGATTAAGTCGGGTTTTAATCTCTGACTTCCGGATCTACTCAGGAGGAATCAATCGTGATCATGATAGAAGAGCCTAAGCTACTGTATGAAAAGCTAGTTGAAGGCGTTAAAAAAGCTGGCCAATGTGGTCGCCCAATTATTGTAAGTATAACTTCAAAAATAAAATACCAAGATCCCATTCTCTTTTTTTCTGCATGCAAAGACGAAAAAGGAACACGGATTTTTTGGAGTGACCCCAATCAAGAATTAACCCTTGTTGGAGTCGGCTCCGAGCTCACATTTGAGACAAATGGAACGGATCGTTTTTCTTGGGTCGAGAAAAAATGGCGTAAGTCTCTGCAAGATGCGATTATTGTTCAAGACGAACCGGTTCCGGGAACGGGCCCAACTCTTTTGGGTGGATTCAGCTTTGATCCTTTAAAAGAAAAGACGCCGCTTTGGAAGTCCTTTCCAGATGTAAAAATGAATTTGCCGAAATTTATGCTTACGAATCATAAAGAAAGCTCTTGGCTAACTGAGAACTTTTTTCTAAAAGCGACAGATGATCCGGATCTTATCACAGAAATAGCGATAAAAGAACGGGAAAATCTTTTTAAGTATGGAGGAAATGCATCACTTCTCCACAATGCGTATATTAAGGAAGAAATTAACCCTCAATCTTGGACGCGTATCGTTCGAGAAGCAACGGAAAGCATAAAAAAGAATGAACTTAAAAAAGTGGTACTGGCAAGAGAACTTCGAATTTTTGCAGATAAGCCTTTTTCACCTGAGCACACCCTTTCCCGCCTGCATAAAGAACAGCCTTTAAGCTATATTTTTGCTTTTGAAAGCATGGAAGACTGTTTTATCGGGGCAACCCCTGAAAGGCTTGCAAAACGGGAAAAAGGCCACGTTCTGTTCACATGCCTTGCCGGCTCGATGAAACGGGGCAACACAGCAAAAGAAGATGAACAGCTCGGAAACGATCTAATGAATGATCCTAAAAACCGCCAAGAACACCAATTCGTTGTTGACATGATTGGGGAAGTCGCCAAAAAGTTTTGCAAGGATGTTTGCGTGCCAGATGGGCCTGTTCTCTTCAAATCACGCCATATTCAACATTTATTTACACCGATCGCTGCAAAAGCAACAGACAAGTCCTTGCTTACCATTATTGAAGCGATGCATCCGACACCTGCTCTCGGGGGCTTTCCGAAAAATGCCGGCATTGAAAAAATCCGCCAGGTGGAAGAGCTTGACAGAGGTTGGTATGCCTCCCCTATTGGCTGGATTGACTATAAAGGCAACGGTGAATTTGCGGCGGCGATCCGCTCTGCATTGCTTCAAGGCAGTGAAGCATCCCTGTTTGCCGGCTGTGGGATTGTCGCAGATTCCGATGAATTAAGTGAATACGAAGAAACGAGAATTAAGTTTCAACCAATGTTATCCGTATTAGGAGAAGAAAAAACATGATTGAAAACCACACGCTTACGAAATATACTGCTGCGTTTGTTGATGAACTCGTCCGCTCGGGAACCCGCCATGCTGTCATAAGCCCGGGTTCCCGTTCGACGCCTTTGGCGTTATTAATGGCGGAACATCCTGGCTTAAAGATTTGGCTGCAGGTTGACGAGCGCTCTGCTGCCTTTTTTGCGTTAGGCATCGCAAAATCAAAAAATGAACCGGTTGCGATTGTGTGTACTTCAGGGACAGCAGCCGCAAACTATTATCCGGCAGTAATTGAAGCAAAACTATCAAGAATTCCGCTTGTTGTATTGACCGCTGATCGCCCCCACGAGCTGCGTGACAGCGGGGCACCTCAAACAATTGATCAAGTCCGCTTGTTCGGCACTTACCCAAAATGGTTTGTTGATATGGCGTTGCCTGAAGAATCGGATGACTTGCTTCGCTATTCGAGAATAACCGCATCCCGGGCTGTTTCAACTGCAATTGCGACACCTGCCGGGCCTGTTCATCTGAATCTCCCGTTTAGGGAGCCTCTTCTACCCGATTTGTCGCTTCCAACGCTTTGGGAAGGCGGACGTGAGGCAGGCAAAAGCTATACAGCTGTTATTTCCGGAAGCCGAACATGCTCTGACGACGATTTGCAATCACTTGCGAAAGAAATAACTTCCAATCAAAAAGGGTTAATTATTTGTGGGCCAGTAAACGAAGGTGCTTCATTTGCATCAGAACTTGTCAAATTATCGGAAAAGCTGCAATTTCCAATTCTCGCGGATCCCCTTTCACAGCTTCGAACAGGCCCGCACAAGAAAGATACGATTATAGATACGTATGATGCATTTTTGCGTGTAACGGCTTTTACCAGCCGATTTGAACCTGATGTCATCATTCGCTTCGGTGCTATGCCAGTCTCGAAAGCATTACTGTTATACATTAAAAATAATCCAACTTGCAGGCAAATCTTGATCGATGATGGCGCAGGCTGGCGTGATCCAACGTTAACAGCTTCAGACCTTATTTACGTCTCTCCATTTGATTTTTGCAGCCGCATGAGTTCTTTTGTGAAAGGACAAAACAAGGAAGCAAAGAAATGGTTAAAAACATGGCAAGATGTAAACAGCATGAGCAAAGAAGCCATTCACCAGGCAGCAGTGCATGACAAAATGAACGAAGGCCAAGCCATGCTTGAAGCTGTCTCGATGCTTCCTGACAAAGCATCCATTTTCGTCGGCAACAGCATGCCTATAAGAGATTTGGATACATTTCTTTTTAATCAATCAAAACAAATCCGGACATTCGCAAACAGGGGCGCGAACGGAATTGACGGTGTCGTCTCAACCGCTTTGGGCGCGAGCCTTCACAGTGAACCGCTCGTCCTCGTCATTGGCGATTTATCATTTTTCCATGATTTAAACGGGTTGTTGCCAGCCAAACTGTACAGCTTGAATGCGACAATCATTGTCGTTAATAATGATGGCGGCGGTATTTTTTCGTTTTTGCCCCAAGCTGAACATAAAAGCAAGCACTTTGAACAATTATTCGGCACTCCGATTGGCCTTCATTTTAAACATGTTGTTGAAATGTACGGTGGTACGTTTGTGCGTGCGACGGATTGGAATGGATTTCGAAATGTTTATGAAGACAGCTTAAAAACAAATGGATTAAACGTGATTGAAATCGTAACAAACCGAAGCGAGAATGTGCGGCTTCACAAACAAATTTGGAATCAGGTGGAACGCACGGTTCAAGCCAAGCTCTTTGGAGAGAAAAAATAATGTTCTATCAGGTCAACAATCTGAACTTGCATGTTGAAATGGAAGGAAGCGGCTCGCCCCTCCTTCTTTTGCACGGCTTCACAGGTTCAAGCCATACTTGGAAGCCGTTCATTCCATTCTTATCGAAAAAACATACGGTCATTGCCATTGACATGATCGGGCACGGCAAATCAGACGCACCCCATGATCCGGCACGTTATACATTGGAAAAAGCGGCGGACGATACCATTGCCTTGTTGGATAAAATGAACATACAAACCATCCATTTGCTTGGCTACTCGATGGGCGGCAGGCTCGCCTTAATGATCGCGTGCCGGTACCCAGACAGAATTTCATCTCTCATCCTTGAAAGCAGCTCTCCTGGCTTGAAAACAGAAAAGGAGCGGAAAGCGAGAAGGTCGTCTGATGAAAAGCTTGCAGCTTTTATCGAAGAAAAGGGCATAACAGCTTTCGTCGATTATTGGGAAAACATCCCTTTATTTCAAACCCAAAAAAGAGTAACATTAGAAGAGAGAGAAAAAGTAAGGGCAAACCGCCTACAAAACAGAGTCCATGGCCTTGCGAACAGCTTGCGCGGCATGGGGACTGGACGACAGCCGTCTCTATGGAGCTGCCTTCCGGCACTTAACATGCCATGCTTGCTTCTGGCAGGCGAACTTGACGCAAAATATGTTAAAATTGCAAAAGAGATGGACAAGCTTCTTCCCCGCTCCAACGTCACCATTTTTCGTGACGCGGGCCACACAGTGCATCTTGAAAAAAGCCGGCCATTTGTCAAAACGGTTGCTGAATTTCTACATAAGATCGAAGTGAAATGAAGGAGGTCTTTGCTATGACAGTCGAATGGAAAAAAGAAAAAGAATACGAAGAAATTATTTACGAAACATATGACGCAATCGCCAAAATTTCGATTAACCGGCCTGAAGTACATAATGCTTTTACGCCAAAAACGGTCAACGAAATGATTGATGCCTTTTCCCGGGCGCGCGACGATTCCAAAATCGGCGTGATTATCTTGACCGGTGTGGGCGAGAAAGCGTTCTGCTCCGGCGGTGACCAGACAGTGCGGGGTCACGGAGGCTATGTTGGAGACGATGAAATTCCGCGCCTCAACGTGCTTGATTTACAACGCTTAATCCGCGTCATTCCGAAACCTGTCGTCGCGATGGTAAACGGCTATGCGATTGGCGGAGGCCACGTTCTCCACGTTGTCTGCGACTTGACAATCGCTTCGGAAAACGCCATTTTCGGCCAGACAGGCCCGAAGGTTGGAAGCTTCGACGCAGGCTATGGCGCAGGCTATTTGGCTCGCCACGTCGGCCACAAAAAGGCGCGTGAAATTTGGTATTTATGCCGTCAATACACCGCACAGGAAGCGCTTGACATGGGGCTCGTCAATACGGTCGTACCACTTGAAAAACTCGAAGAAGAGACCATTCAATGGTGCAAGGAAATGCTTGAAAAAAGCCCAACTGCCCTTCGCTTCTTGAAAGCTTCTTTCAACGCGGATACAGACGGACTTGCCGGGCTCCAACAACTTGGCGGAGACGCTACCCTTCTCTACTATACGACAGAAGAGGCAAAAGAAGGCCGCGATGCTTTCAAAGAAAAAAGAAAGCCGGACTTTGGCCAATTCCCGCGTTTTCCTTAATAAAAACGACTACTTCGAAAAAACACCTTTGGGCTCTGCACCGAGGAATCCTGCTAACTATGTATACACCTTATTTTTATATCTTTAAAATATGTTCAGCTTGGTGGCAATTCACCAAGCTGATTTGCTATTTCACCGAGTTTGGAGGAATCACAATGTCGGGAGAAATGATGCCGAATTGGCTGTATAAACGTGCGTTTCTTTCACCGGAACGCACAGCCCTTGAATTTGAGACAGAAAAAATTTCCTTTTTTGAATTGCATGAGCGTGCCCTTTCACTCGCACGCAAGCTTGCTTCCTTTCCGATTAAAGAAGGGGATTATGTTTCATTTTTGCTAAAAAATTGTCCCCATACCGTCGAACTCATCCACGCGCTTGAGTATATCGGCGCCGTCACCGTACCGCTTAACAATCGGCTGGCACCGGCTGAACTGCGCTTCCAGCTTGAAGATTCAAATACAGCGCTTTTGATTTATGACGAATCATTCAGCAGTCAAGCGATCGAAGCTGCCGAACCGCTCAAAAGTGTCAAAGCGATGGCGATTCATGAGCTTGGCCAGTTGGCGGAATCTGATTTTCAACCGAAAACCGAAATAAATTTGGATAGCAACCATACCATTATGTATACATCAGGGACGACAGGATCGCCGAAAGGTGTCATCCTTACATACGGAAACCATTGGTGGAGCGCTATCGGCTCAGCATTGAATCTAGGCTTGCAAGAGAGCGACAAATGGCTGTGCACCGTTCCGATGTTCCATATGAGCGGGTTGTCGATTTTGATGAGAAGCGTTATTTATGGTATTCCTGTCGTTATCCATGACGCCTTTGATCCCGATAAAGCAAATCAAGCGATCCACTCAAACGGCGTCACCATTGTATCCGTCGTCAGCGCCATGCTTGCCCGGATGGTTCATGCCCTTGAAAACAAGTACCCCGAGTCATTCAGGTGTATGCTGCTCGGGGGTGGACCCGCACCGAAGCCGCTCCTTGAAGCGTGCACAGAGAAAAACATCCCTGTCTTTCAAACATACGGCATGACAGAAACGGCATCACAAATCGTTACGCTTTCATCAGAATACATGCTCAAAAAAATCGGTTCTGCCGGAAAGCCTCTTTTCCACGCCCAATTAAAAATTGAAAAAGATGGCGCAATCGCTGAACCGCATGAAGTAGGGGAAATTGTTGTAAAAGGAGCAAACGTAACAAAGGGGTATCTAAGGCGAAAACAAGCGACCGAACAAGCGATAAAAAATGGCTGGCTTTACACAGGAGATCTAGGCTATCTCGATGAAGACGGCTTCCTATATGTCGTTGATCGAAGAAGCGATCTTATTATTTCCGGCGGCGAAAATGTCTATCCCGCTGAAATTGAAGCAACGCTTCTTTCCCACCCATCTATCGTTGAAGCCGGAGTAACAGGAAGGGAAGACGAAAGATGGGGGCAAGTGCCAATCGCCTTTGTCGTCAAAAATGACAAATCGGTAACTGAAGAACAGCTTAAAACGTTCTGCCGCGAACAATTAGCGGGCTACAAAGTACCGAAAAACATTTACTTTGTACATGAGCTCCCGCGAAACGGCGCGAACAAACTGATGAGGCGCGAACTCATTCAGTTTTTGAAGGAAGATAAAAGATGCTGAAATTCCACCGAGCCGTACTCCATCATATCTTGATGACGCTTAAAACACCTTTTGCCGCAAGTTCAGGCTCCACTTTCGATCGGGAATTCATTATCGTTGAACTGCAGGATAAAGACGGAGTAATTGGCTGGGGGGAGTGTTCCGCTTTTTCTTCCCCTTGGTATACAGAAGAAACGACAAAAACAGCGTGGCATATGCTTGAGGACTTTCTCATTCCGATCGTCTTTGAAAATCATATCGAACACCCAGAGAATGTCTCCTCTCTTTTTCGTACGATAAAGCGAAACAATATGGCCAAAGCCGCCATTGAAGAAGCCGTATGGGATGTGTATGCGAAACGAAACAACTCTCCTCTTGCCAGCGTTTTAGGGGGCAAAAAAAGAAAAATTGAAGTTGGCGCAGCCGTCGGCATCCAACAATCTGAAAAGGAGCTGCTTCATACAGTTGAGCGGTATGTAAATGAAGGCTATAAACGGATAAAAGTGAAAATCAGCCCAGGAATGGAGGATAAGATTCTCTCCCCTATCCGTTCCCATTTCCCGATGCTTCCGCTTATGGCTGATGCAAATTCCGCCTACACACTGGAAGATCTCGCCCAATTAAAAAAACTGGATCAATACGATCTCCTGATGATCGAACAGCCGCTTGCGGCTGACGACATTTTCGGCCATGCAGTTCTGCAAAAAGAACTAAACACACCCATTTGCCTTGATGAAAGCATCACCTCTTACCGCGATGCTAAGCAGGCGATTGAACAAAAGAGCTGTCAAATCATCAATATAAAGGTTTCCCGTGTCGGTGGGCTTACAGAAGCAAAGCGTATCCATGATTTATGCAAGGAACATCAGCTTCCCGTCTGGTGCGGAGGCATGCTGGATTCAGGCATCGGCCGCGCGCATAATATCGCCATCTCAACGTTGGATCATTTCATCATCCCTGGAGACACCTCTGCTTCCAGCCGCTATTGGGTGCATGATCTGATTACACCGGAAGTCACCATGGTTGACGGCTGCATTGAAGTCCCCGAAAAGCCGGGAATCGGCTATGAAGTGAACCGGGAGCAGCTTAAACGCTTCACCCTTTGTTCGAAAGTTTTCAAGAATACATTTAATGTTAACTATTAAAAATATTAAGTTGACATTATTTACGCCCTTTATTATGCTTATCTAAAAGAACTGATCAAAGGAGGGCATATTAAATGAAGCGTAAAAAATTTCGACCAATTGATTTAACGTTTATGGCTCTTTTTGCAGCCCTGATGGGTGTTGGTGCGAACATCGCCCAGTTTCTCGTTATTGGCGGTTTGCCAATTACGCTGCAAACGTTTTTCTCCATCATGGCTGGAGCGCTGCTCGGAAGCCGGCTCGGTTCCCTTTCCATGGCTCTTTATACGTTAATCGGCTTAGTGGGAGCGCCAGTGTTTGCCCAATTTACGGGGGGACCGGCTATTTTAATTAAGCCAACATTTGGTTTTATTTTATCTTATATTCTCGTATCGTGGATTGTTGGAAAAATCGTTGAAACCGCAAAAGATCCAGGCTTTAGCCGATTTTTAATTGCATGTATGGTTGGACTTGCCATTAACTATTTTCTTGGGACAAACTATATGTATTTCGCATACAAATTTTGGGCGGATGCTCCGGAAGGATTTACTTACGGGATGGCTTGGCTTTTGATGGTTCCCCCGCTTCCAAAAGATGTTTTGTTAACCGTTTTAACGGCTGTCATGGCACCGCGTATTTACAAAGCGATCCATCGTTCTGGAAGCCTCTCGAATCAATCAGCAGCTTAATGATGATAACGTTTATTTACCGCGCTTCGAAAGCGCGGTTTTTTCATGTTGAACTATGTTATAATGGTAACACTATTTTTCTAAGGAAGGAAGTTTGATACCACAATGGCGATCTTTTCAAATTTCCCATTATGGTGTGCCATTGCCGCCATCGTGTTGGCTCAATTTTTAAAAGTTCCCGTTAACTTTATCGCTACGAAAAAATGGGATTGGCGCCTCATCAACAGCAGCGGTGGTATGCCAAGTTCCCATTCTGGCGGCGTTACAGCCCTTGCAACAGGTATCGCAATTGAAGAAGGGCTTTCCTCGCCTATCTTTGCAGTGGCTACATTATTAGCCATTATCGTTATGTATGATGCAACTGGCGTTAGAAGGCAAACTGGCAAACAATCGATCGCAATCAACACTTTGATGAGAGATTTTAACCGTTTTATTGAAGAAGCAAAAACATGGGCTGGAAAAGACAAGCTGCAAAAACGTGAGGAACTTAAGGAATTACTCGGCCACGAACCGAGTGAAGTGTTTGTCGGAGGGCTATTCGGTGTATGTTCAACGTTAGTTATTTATTCATTGATCACTTTACAGTGAGTGTTTCAAAAAATAACCGAGAACAAAGTTCTGAGAACTTGCGCAGGAGGGCTGACTTCTGCGTTGTAGACATGACATGCACGTATTTAGCAGAAAAACCTCATATCCTTTAAGGATACGTGAGTACCGCAAGAACAAAGCTGACGAAGAAATTGGGCTGTTAAAGATGTTCGGCTAAAAACATCGTCGAACTGGCTCACATCCTGTGATCCTCCGGACTTTTTAAACAACCTTTTTATAGAAAGGATGGCTGGCTATTCATGAAAATCGCATCAATTTGCCCAAGCAACACCGAGCTCGCAGCTTACTTAGGGCTTGCCCCAAACATTATCGCTGTTGATGACTACTCAGACTGGCCTTCGGAAATTACTCATTTGCCGCGGCTAGGCCCTGATTTATCGATTGACATTGACAAGCTTGAATCATTACAACCTGATTTGATTTTAGCTTCTTTAAGCGTTCCTGGAATGGAAAAAAATATTGAAAAATTAAGAGAGCGAAATTTGCCCCATGTCGTTTTTAATCCGAATTCATTGAACGAAATTGCGGATGATTTATTAGAACTAGGCAAGTTAACAGGGACAGAGAAGAAAGCAAACGCCATAGTAAAAAAATATTTTCAAATCATCGATGAGTACAAAGCGATTGCATCAAACATTCGGGAGAAGAAAACGTTATATTGGGAATGGTGGCCGAAGCCTGTCTTTACCCCAGGCGGGACAAACTGGCTTACTGAAATTAGTGAGCTAGCAGGAGGTACGAATCTATTTCATGACAAAAATATTGCAAGTGTACAAACGACGTGGGATGCTGTTTTGGAGCGTCATCCTGATGTGATTTGCCTTGCTTGGGTTGGTGTAAACCAAACGAAAGTGAAACCCGAATTCGTCACGAAACGCGAAGGATGGGATAAACTGTATGAGAGGAAGCAGCCACCTATCCATATTCTTGAAGAAGACCTATTTTGCCGCCCATCGCCAAGGCTCCTGCACGGACTGAAAAAATTAGCATACCTTTTGCATCCTGATAAATATCCCGTATTCAACGACACGGACACCCTTTTGGAAAAATGACTCTAAAAGAAATCGTCTTTAGGCCCACAGGAAGTGGGTCATGCAGACGTTGCTACACAATGTGGCGTTCTTAATTCTAACTATTCTGGCTTCTAGGATCTGTTAAGAAAATGCTAGTTGCATTTTCTTAACTTTTTATATATTTTTGACGAAAGACTTGCATCGCTTCATCCTCATTTAGTTCTGCTAATTGCTGTTCAGTTAATGTTCCGCTGCCATGATTCACTTTATAAACAGTCACCTCTTGCTTTCCCCACTCACGATAGACATCTTTTGTCGTTTCAAAATAAAGATCAATTTTATTACCTTTAATTGCCGAACCCGTATCCGCTACAACACCATATCCGTAATTAGGAATAAACAATACCGTACCAATGGGGAAAACTTCCGGATCGGCTGCAATTGTGGAATAAAGATCCCTCTTTACTTTTACACCTGAGTAGGTTATCCCATAAGCAGGATGGCCAGGCGACTTTCCAGTTGATTCCTTGCCGGCTGTATATCCTGTCGCAACAACTTTTTTTGAAGGATATTGGGACCAGTCAATCGCTTCTTCAAGCGTACTAGCTGTTTTTGCAGGCGGAGAATTTGTCTCTATTGCCTTTTCCTCTACTGCTATATTCTCCGTGTTTTCTTTCGCGATTAATTTCTCTCTAAACCAATCAGACAAATCATTCGCCTTTATTCCGGTAATTGAAGTATACGTTGAAAAAAGAGCCGCCAGAAATAATATGATCATAAATGAACGGCGGGCAGTTGTCTTCAAAGTATTCATTCCTTCACTCCCTCCATACGTATTCCTTCCCAATTCGAAAGAATTTATACGCGGAAAAAGTGAGAATTGAACTACTCCATCTTATTTCTTACGAAATTTGAAGATGGAGATTCCTAAGAACACCTTCGTAACCGAAAGTTTTGATTAGGCTATCCCCGCAGTTCCTGCGGTTAGAAGTCTTATGGCTTCATTTTTAAGATTCCTACTTGCGTTAATATCCCTGTCGTGATGCGTACNGAAACTCTGACCAACTTACTTCACTAATGGCTTTTGCTAATTTGGAGTTCTTTAACAGATTGGATACCTGCAAATCTTCAATCCCGATGACATCGTGGTTTAGGCCAACACGACGTTGGTCATGCAAGCGTTGCCGCAGGACGCGGCGTTCTTAGCTTGCGTACCTTAGCATTTGAGATTTTATGCAAGTAGTCCTTTCTTGTATTCGTTATTTTTTCATGTATTCTTGCAACCTTGATTCGTTGTTTATGCCAATTTGAAGACCCTTTTTT
>NZ_QCZG01000041.1 GCF_003097615.1 Pueribacillus theae | reverse complement strand
TTGTTTCCGGGTACTTGACAAATCAAGACATTGTGTTTTCAAGTAGATATTATTTTCATATCAAAATATCCACTTCGATTTCTGAACTTACCCTCTGCCCTCCAGCTAAACTTCTTTTTTCGAGCGAAGCTTCAGGATTTCCAATAAATAGTAAAGAACCTACTTCTGTCATCCCGTAGGGTTGAACAGCTTTTATATTCGGAAAAATATCTGAAATCTTTTCGATAAATAATCGACTGTTCGAAGAGAAAATTGCATACGCTCCAATTCTTACAGATGATAAATCAAAATCCAACTTGTTTTCTTCAAAAAACGGTGTAATCATACCATCTACCCCATTAAATACCGTGCATTTATACTCTTCAATCATTTTCAGAGCATCAAAAGGCTTATACCTTTCCATCGGTACAACACAAGCGCCCATTGTTAAGCTCGCAAAAAGGGTGTTTAATCCGAATATTCCACAAAAGGGAAGAGCCCCTAGCACAACATCTTCAGAGTCTATGCGGAGATACCTAGCAGCATTATATGAATGTTTTATGATCGTTCTCTGTGGTAACATGGCACCTTTTGGACGAGATGTTGTACCAGAGGTATAATAAATATTGAAAATTGACTTTGGATTTGAAGATTCTTTATCAAATGATTCGTAGCCATCACTATTCTCATGAAAGAAAGTAGTTAAAAGCTCAGATTTAATTTTACAATCGGAAGTTGTTTCATCCGTTGATACTACATATTTTAAATGCGGAAACAGTTCTGCTTTATTTTGGAACAACTGCCCAACGATTGCCTCATAATTGTATCCTTCAAATTTTGGTTGAAAAATGAACATTTTACTTTCGGAGTTTTGAAGAATGTACTCCAATTCGTGAACTTTATAACGAAGATTTAATGGAATGACCGTCACTCCGATAAGCCCAGCCGCTAATTCGATTGTAATCCACTCAATTGAATTGGGCAGCCAAACTGAAATTTTATCTCCAGGTTCCATTACCTTTTTCAAGCCTGAAGCCAATTTACAACTTTTTTCAATCAACTGCGCATATGTAATAGGTTTATTTCTAGAAATTACAGCTGGATTTTCTCCGTATTGCTTCATTTTATAAAATAGTTCGTTCACTGTCTCCACCTGAAGCAACCTCCTTACTTTAAGCCTTGATAACGTTTTCTTTTAATTGAAATGACATTTTCACAAATCGCATACAGATTACCCGCCATACGGCCAACTGGTTCGAGACCTTCCCATTGTATGCGATAGCGATCCATTAAAATGTCCTCATCTACTTGAAATAATACGACCTCTCCAATAATGAATGAATCCGGTCCTTTACCAAGTTCAACAATTTTATGTAATTTACATTCGAATTGAATTTTCGATTCAGCAACACTAGGCGGCTGCACCATCATACTTTTTTTCTCGTGTAAACCTACTAGTTCAAATTCGCTGATTTCTGGTGGTGAATCTATCGAAGCATCACTCACTTTATCAACAAAATTTTTAGAAACAATATTAACAACAAATTCTCCTGTCTTACGAATATTACGTAACGTATCTTTATCTCCGTACGGACCCGGCATCGCAGTAAAACCAATCATTGGAGGGTTCACCGAGACACAAGTGAAAAAACTAAATGGCGCTACATTGTTACATGATTTTCCTTTTGTTGATACAAACGCAATTGGCCTGGGTAATATTGAGCCGATTAACATTTTATATTTTTCTTGCTCATTAAGTTTTGATGGATCAATTTGCATCTTGCACTCCCCCTACATGTATTGCAAAAGTTCCTCTTAAACGCTTCCCTTCTTAAATATATTCTATTCGCAATCCCCATTACCTTCTTGATAGTAATTGTATTGGACATCTTAATCATCCTAAATAAGCATTCAAGTTATTTTAAATAGATTACTTTGGTTATGTTTTATGAAATGTAAGCTCGCCGATCGGCGAGCCTTGTAAGGCGAAAACAGCATCAGTTAACCCAGCTATGTGTTTTTAAGGCATCATCAACGGACCGCCCTCTTTATAATTTATAAGGGTTTGAAGCGCAATAACGGTGGCATTCGCCATAGATACCTTTCCTTCTTTAAACGCTAATAATGCTTCGTCTGGAAAAATCCAACAAGCTTCATCTATTTCATTTGTATCAGGTTTTGGAACTTGATCCTTTGGAAGCTTGGCGAGGAAAAAGCGTGTATCAAAGCGAAAAGGCCGCCATTCTGGGGTTATCCGATGCCCGAAGTACTTTAAGCTCCCAAGATCAAGATGAAGTTCCTCCTGCTTTAACATTTGTGAAAATGAAATTTCTTTGTTAACAAGTTGCCTGCGATACTCCATCTCTGTTTTTCTTTTGAATTGAAGTGGTAGTCCATCTTCGCTGCTGCAAAGTAAAATTCCAACTTCTTCGAATAATTCTCTGGCTGCAGCTATGTAATAAGCAAAACTGAACGGTTCACTTTGTGTAAAGTTTCTTACATGTTCACTCTCTATCACATGATCATTGTCTTCGAGATCTACTGAACCACCTGGAAAAACATGAAAACCACCCATAAATTTCATCGTGATCGGTCGCTTTGTCAAATAGACTCTTAACAGATCATCCACCAGAACGACTGTTGATGCAGGCTTGGGAATCTTTGTCATGATGTTCTCCCTTTTATTGAATTAGTTATTATTAATGATACTTAACACATCAGTCAATGATGGGACATTTTCCAGATTCATCATTTTGTTAATGAGTTCTTGAATGGCTTCTATTTGTAAATGTTCTTGGCATAACTTTGTAAATTTTCGATTAATCATTTGTTGGGTCATTGGGTTTTCCAGACTGCCTGTCGCATGTTCAATTGTGACGTTATGACTAAAACCTTTGTAAGTCTTTAAAGTGGCTTTCACCATATCTTTGGCAATATTTTCGTTTACGACCGGACGTATCTTTTTTCTAAAATCAATGGTTTGAGGTGCAAGAACTTTATCTTCTTTGAACTGGGCTTCAGATGCATCTTTTTCAAGAAAAGCAATGGCTGCCGCGTGATAGATGCTAAATTTCCCTTCAAGCCCGGTTTGTGGATTTTCTTTTGCGGTGAGTTCAAGGACGTAGGGATGAACGTTTAAAATAATTTCTTTCACATCTTCTGGTTTCGCTATCTCGCTAAGCTTGATGCATGCATCAATTGCGGGATGAAGAACAATCCCACAGGCATAAGGCTTGAAAGCATTTTTTTCAAATTCCCAAACTTCTCCCCATTTGTCTAGAATTTGGGTTAAATCACGTTCCGGGCTGTAAACATTCGCAAATCCCCGTTTTGCTTCGATAACTTGTTGAGAGCTTGTGAAACCTTTTTGCGCGAGTAATGCAGCCAATAAACCATTTTGCGCTGCTTTTCCAGGGTGGAAGGATTTTGTCATCGTTCCAAACATTTCACGCAATCCGAACGACTGCGTTCCAGCGATACCTAAAGCCATTGCCGTTCTGTCCTCGTCAAGATTTAATAAAACACTAGCTGCCGCCGCAGCACCAAAGGCTCCCGTACTTCCTGTGATATGATAGCCTAGCTGATAGTGAGAAGGATAAATGGCATTACTGATTCTTAATTCCGTTTCACACCCTATTATAAATGCATGGATCAGCGCTTTTGGAGAAAAATGATATTTCTCGCCAAGAGCAAAAACAACCGGTGCAACGGGACCACTCGGATGATGGATTGTCGGTAAATGCGTATCATCAAAATCAAAAATATGAGACGACGTGCCATTAATGAGAACAGCAGAGAGCAAATCTGTTTTTCGGTTGCGGCCCAATACTGTCACTTCAGTAGATTGATTATTTTCTTGGATAACATCCATCAAAATATCAATGGTTTCATGATCGATAGCACCAATCGTAACACCAAGCCAATTTAATAGACTTTTTTTCGCATGTTCAATTACACGATCAGGCAAATCCTCATAATTTGTATTCAAAATACGCTTAACAAGCTGTTTTGTGACCAATTGTCTCACTCTCCTTAACAATTACAGTAGGATTTCTTTTTTCACCTTTTCAAAGGAAGTTTTGAGCGAAAGGTATAAAATCCAATATGTCTGCTAAAGCAGTCCAATCCACTTCCACCATGTCATTGCAACAACGATCGTTGCAAGAATAGAAATGATGGAAGCATAAAAACCAGGTTTTAAATAATCTTTTTGCTCAATCATTCCCGTACTATGAATGATAAGATTTGGCATTGTTTCAACGACTAAGATAAAACCATACAAGCTCGTTAATCCTGTCGTTAAGCCTAGAACCATCGGATCTACCTTTGCATTCGAAGCCAGTGTTAACACGATCGGTATAAGCGTCACTACAGCTGTTGAAACATTTGAGATTAATTTATGAAAAAATTGGGTGAAAAGGATAACACAAATGACCGCAACTAACGGTGACTGCATGAAAGAATAGACCCAGTCTACACTTAAAAAGCTGCCAATCGTCTCGACAGCACCCGAATCAATTAAAGTATAGCCCATGGACAGCGTCACACTAAGCAATAGTACGGTGTTATAATTAATGTTCACAACCTTCTCCCACTTCGCACACCCGATCCCAGGGAGTGTCATAATGACTACCCCTACCAAAGCTGGAATGCTGGGATGAAGATGATGTAAAGGCTCTGTCATCCATAGCCCTACAGTAAAAAGTAGGATAAGGAAACAACGAATTTCGGTTTTGTTCATTTTTCCTAGTTCTTTAATTTTTTCATCCATTTCCTTTTGTATCGCAGGAAATGAACGCTCTTCCCTGGATAATGGATACATCTTCAGTATTAAATACCATATGGACGGAATCAAGAAAAGCCATAATGGGAATGTATAGAAAAACCATTGAAAGTAAGTAATTTTTATCCCTGCATATCGGCTAAGCAGTTCCACCGTTAGGATATTTCCGATGGCGGCTGTCATCACTGCTGTTCCACTAATATTTCCCGCAAAAGCTGAACCAATAAGAATCATTTTTCTTAGATTGGAATTAGGTTTTGCATCCAATACTTTAATGATCATTGAAAGGATCGGCAGCATCATCGTCGTACGTACGGCAGTTGCCGGAATAAAAAATGCTTGAATCTGAGGGATGATAAATAAACTGCTAAGCAATCCTTTTTGATGATGTCCCCACTTTTTTAATATTTTGTATGTAATCCTTTTTATTAAGGGGGTTTCATTTACTGCTTTTGCGAGCATCATTCCAGCAATGATCAAATAAATGGCAGGAGAAGCAAAACCACTAAAAATTACTTCAGTCTCAGCAACATGAAAAAGCAACATAAGAAGTAAAATAATCAATGCCGTCAGACCGATAGGTATAGGCTCTAGCGCCCAGAGAATCACGCCAAAGCAAATGATTGACGTTACAGTTCGTGCAGGAAAAGAAAAAGCGTCAGGTAAGCAAAAAAACAAAAGAATAAAAACTGTGATTGCAACAAGTACACTCACAGCTTTTTTAATATTGTGATGCTGATCTTTCATTTTAAAACCTTCCAATCTATCAATGGACATTTTTCAAAGAGCGCTGCTATGATAAGGTATTTGCTCGTTCTTTGATTTGTAGCGCTTGTCTATAGACAGGATAGTCAATCATCGTACCGTCTAAATCAATCGCTGCCAAACCTTTCTTTTCTGCTCGTTCAAATGCCGAAATGACTTTTTCTGCCCAATCAATTTCACTTTGAGTTGGACTGAAAATGCGATTTATTGTCTCCACTTGCTTTGGATGAATACATAATTTAGCATAAAAACCTAAGCTTTTTACCCGTTCAGCTTCCATCGTTAACCCCTTTTCATCACGAAAATCAGAAAAAACGGTATCGATGGGAGGTTTTATACCTGCTGCCCTTGAAGCAACAACAAGTGTCGATCTTGGAAATAACAGCGCTTCTTCACTCTGTAAATGTGAAATTCCAATATCCAAACAATAATCAAGCGCCCCAAAAGCAAGGCGTTTCACCTTTGAAGAGGCTGAAGCAATTTCATACGCATTTAATATTCCTTTTGCCGTTTCAATTAATGGGATGATCGCTTGATTCGATAATTCTTTCTCTAACGCTCGTATTTCTTCAGCACGATTCGTTTTAGGCAACATCACTCCAAGAAACGGGTGGCTTGCAACAACATGTACATCCTTTTTCCAAAAAGGGGTATTCATGTCGTTTATTCTCACATACAATTTCTTCTTAGTTGCTGAAAGGTCTTTTAATAGTTTGTTAACATCGTTCCGTACTTTCTCTTTTTCTTCAACAGCCACGGCATCTTCTAAATCAATAATAACAGCTTCCGCGTTACTATGTAATGCTTTTGCAACACGATCCGTCCGATTGCCTGGAACAAACAAGTATGATTTTTCCATTTTTTATCCTTTCTTCCGAGTCCTCACTCAATTAAAAATAATGAAAGTTGAGGAACGAGAATAATAACAATTAAGACCGCAATGAAAATAACGAAAAAAGGGAGTACACCACGTATGACATTTTCAACCTTCTCTTTTGCAATCCCGCTAACGACAAATAAATTCAATCCTACAGGCGGGGTAATCATTCCTAATTCCATATTGACGACCATGATAATCGCGAAATGAATGACATTGATATCAAGCGCACTTAATATAGGCAAAAAGATCGGCAATGTGATAAGAATAATAGCAGTCGGTTCTAAAAACATTCCAAGGACAAAAAATAATAGATTAACAACAACGATGAAAGTTAATTTATTAAATCCACTGTCACTCACCCAAGCAGCAAATTGCTGTGGAACTTGCTCTGTCGTTAAAAACATTCCGAATACTAAAGCAGAAGCAATAATTAAAAAGATCATCGCTGTTGTATTTACAGACTCAATCACGATTTTCTTGAACTTTCTTAGATCAAGTTCACGGTAAACAAAAAACGAAACAATGATTGAATACAGTACTGCTAAAAAAGAGGCTTCTGTTGGTGTTACCACTCCCATATAAATACTACCTAAAATCAATACAGGCATGATTAATCCCCAAATTGCTTTCAAAGTAGGCTTCCAACGTTCGGAGAGAGGTACCTTTTCTAACCCTCCATAATTATTTTTATGCGCTACAATTATGGCTGAAACAATAAGAACACCGCCTAAAAATAAACCAGGTACGATACCAGCGGTAAATAGTTTACCAGTTGATTCCTCTGCTACAGAGCCGTAAAGAATCAAAGGTATGGATGGCGGGATTAAAATGCCTAATGTTCCTGCGGTAGCAACAAGCCCCATTGCGTATTTTTTTTCATATCCGGAATTTACCATCATAGGAATCATAACAGCGCCAATTGCCGCAGCTGTAGCAGGGCTAGAACCAGAGATTGCCGCAAAAATCATACAGGTTACTACGGTTACAACCGCCAATCCCCCTTTGACATGGCCAATCCATGCACGTATACAATCAATTAAATATTTAGAAATACCACCTTGCGCCATAATTAACCCCGCAAAAACAAAACCAGGAATGGCCATTAAAGTTGTGCTATTCACACCTGTAAACATTTTTTGCACCACGGTGTCAAGTGAGAAGCCGACCATCCATAACGCAATAATGCTAGACATACCTAAACTAATTGCTACGGGTACTCGAAGAAATAATAATAAAAACAATAATCCAAGTAACACTACTGTAGCCATTCTGGATCAGTCCCCTCTTGTGTTTCCCTTTTGTTAAAAAGGAAACGATACGCTTTTTCAACAAAACGAATGAATAATAAAGCTCCACTAATCGGCATAATCAAATAGTAAATCCAAATTGGGAAACCAGCATCAATTGTCTTGATGCCTTGCTTAAAGGCAACTAACACCATATCGGTTCCAGTCCAAATAAAGAAAATACTGAAAGCGATTCCAAAAATCAACGTAATCATTTCAAAAATCTTTTTCGTTCTTTCACCAACCTTGTCAAACAGAATGTCAATCGAAACATGTTTGTCATCCCTAAGCGCTGTGGCAAATCCTATAAATATTGCCCATACAAGAAACATCGTAAAAAATTCAGTCGCCCAACTTTGTGAATTCCCTACTACGTAACGCATGAAAACAGCGAATAAACTAATTGCAATACCAACAAGAAAAAAAGTAATGACAAAAACATTCTCAATTTTAGTTAATAACTTCAAAGTATTACTGACCTCCCTTATTAAACGAATTGTATTTTGGATACTATTTTAAAAATATAATAATATACTATAATCAATAACACAAGACTAGAAATTAAGACTTTTCTTACTTTACTTCTTAATAACCGTGTGCTAGAATAAATTGTATCCAAAAACCACAGAAGGATGTAAGCCCTTTCACACTACAAGTATACTAGTCTTGGAGGTGATGTCAAATAAAATACAAAATTATTTTTCTTGCCAATTTTCCCAATTTAAAAATTTTATAAGGAGGCAACCTTCGTAATGAAGAAAAAGCTGTTTGGATTGATTGCATTCTTGTCTATTTTAATATTAGCCGCATGCGGCGGCTCTTCTGAAAAAAGTGATTCAAGTAACGCAGGGAGCGAGAACGATGGAAATGATATTCAAGAATTAACGATTAAGTTCTCCCACGTTGTAGCAGAAAACACACCTAAACACCAAGGTGCTCTTGCTATGAAAGAATATATTGAAAAAGAATCTGACGGTAAAATTAAAGTTGAAATTTATCCTAATAGTTCATTATTCGGTGACCAAGATGAATATCAAAACTTAGTCGCTAACAATGTACAGTTTATCGCACCGGATCTATCTAAGTTTGTCGGACAAAATCCTCAATTTAATGTGACTTCTCTTCCTTTCGCGTTTCCAAGCGATGATGAAGCCATTGCTTTTTGGGATGGAGAAAAAGGACAAGAGATATTAAGAAGCCTAACTGATGATGGAGTGCTTGGCCTATACATGTGGCCAAACGGCGGCAAACATATGACAAATGCTAAAAAACCCATAGAAAAGCCTGAGGACTTAAAGGGCATGAAATTCCGTACACAAGGAGGACAAGTACAAGAAGCCATATATTCTGCACTGGGTGCCGGCTCCGAGTCTATTCCTTTTGGAGAGTTATATACGGCACTTGACCAAGGGGTAGTGGATGGACAGGATAACACACTAAGTAACATCGAATCTAAAAAATTTGATGAAGTACAGAAGTATATGACTATTATGAATCACAATCGAGTTGATTATGCGGTCTTCACTAACACTAAATTTTGGGATAGCTTAAATGAACCAACAAAAGAAATTATTGAAGCTGGTGTTGAAAAAGGAACAGAAAAAGCTCGTAGCGAAGCCAAAGCACTTAATGATGCCGCATTAGAAACAATTAAAGAACGCGGGAATGTCAAAATTACTGAGCTAACACCTGAACAAATTGAAGTATTTAAAGAAGCTTTACAACCGATTTACGACCAATTTGAAGACGAAATAGGCGCTGACGTATATGAGGCTATACGTGCGGTAAGTGAATAAATTTTTATAAAAATTAAGCTAGAGCTGCATGATAAAGGCTCTAGCTTATTTTATAAAATAAAAGTTTAAATTTGCTCTTTCGCAAATTTAGACCAATCCGGCCTATGACTTCTGACTTCTAAAGAAAGACGCAATAGCGTTTTTCTTATTTATGCTCATCCCCTCAGTCATTCTTTTGAATGATTCCTTTTTCGATCAACTCGTCGATCGTTTCCTGATTGACTCCTCTTTCTTTCAAAATTGCTTCGGTATCTTCGCCTAAGAGCGGCGGAGCCTTTTTAATTTCTAAAGAGGTTTTTGATAATTGAAACGGCAATCGAGGGATTTTCAAATCGTTTATTTTACGATGTTGTATTTCTGTTAGCATGTTAATGCTTTCGGTTTGTTCATTCGTCATAATGGCGGAAACCGGTTGAATCATTGAGCTTGGTACACCTGTTTCCTCAAATTTCGTTATCCAATACTCCGACCTTTTTGTTTTTAAGATTTTTTCGATTAAATGATTTAATTCTTTACGGTTCTTGACCCGATCCAAATTCGTTTTGAATCGCTTATCTTCAATCCATTCTTCTTTTCCAATGACTTTGCATACTTTTTCAAATAATGAGTTGTTTGAAACACCAATCATCACTGGATTATCTGCTGTCTCATATGCTCCATACGGGGCGAACGATGCATGATTTGATCCGAGTTTAACCGGTTCCTCTCCTGTTGCCATATAGGCGAGCATATGATACCCCATCCAAAAGATACCGGTTTCATAGAGTGATGTTTCTACCTTTTGTCCTTCTCCAGTCTTTAAGCGATGATAAAGCGCGGAAATAATTCCTATCGCTCCCCACATTGCGCTCCCTTGGTCCAAAATGGAAACTGCAACCCTTGCAACACCTTCATCTTCTGAACCGTTTATTCCCATTATACCTGTATCAGCTTGAACAATGGCATCATAGCCAGGTTTATATCGTTTTATCCCTTCTTGGCCATAAGCTGAAAGGGAACAATAGATCAAAGCTGGGTTTATTTCTTGCAAGTCTTGATAACCAAATCCCATTTTTTCAGCTTTACCAAAACGGAAATTTTCAACAAAAACGTCTGCGTCCTTTACAAAATCATAGACGAGTTTCTTTCCTTCTTCACTTCTAATATTAATAACAATGGATCGTTTGTTCCTGTTGATATTTAAGTAATAGACTCCTTCTCCTTTCCATAAAGGGCCCATCATCCTAGAATCATCACCAATATCCGGCTTTTCAATTTTAATCACTTCAGCTCCTAGATCTGCTAAAATCATCGTCAAACTTGGACCAGAAACATTAGTGGTAACATCAATAACGCGAATTCCTTGAAGCGGTCCAGCCAAATTCATGTACCTCCCAAAAAAATAATGATAAAGCAACTTTGTCTATAGGATACTGGATACAATTTACTTTGTCCAGAAGAGAATGATTGACGCTTAACCCTTCTGTTCTTATAAATTACGAATGATTAATAATCGTGATTAGTTTATCTCGCGTTCTCAAAATATGTTCCTCCATTACTTCTTTTAATGCTTCGGAATCTCCACGCTTTACATATTCGAGCATTGATTCGTGCTCTTGGAGCGAGTCGTTCAAATGATTGACAAGAAGACTCGGAGTATATGGTGGAATTCCTTTCCATAATGTATCGATAATCCCATGTATTCTTCTCCAAGGACAACCCGATCTTAAAATTTTGTGGAACTTAGCATTTAAATTCATGTATTTTTCCACGTCAATTTCATCCACTTTTAATTTTGCCATTTCGTTATTCAATATTTCCAATTCTTGAACATCTTCTTCATCTAAATGCGGTAATGACATTTCAACTGCTTTTCCTTCTAACATCGCTCTCAACTGATAGATCTCTTCTATATCTTCTTTTGAAATCGGTGTCACAATGGCTCCCCGCCTTGGCTCAATACGGACAAGCCCTTCAACTTCAAGTTGGCGCAGAGCCTCACGAATAGGCATCCGGCTAACTCCTAATTTTTCTGCCCACTCTTCTTGAATTAATCGTTCACCCATCTTAAAGTGGCCTTTTAATATCGCTTCTCTAAGCTTAGTTGTTACTTTAAATTGTAATGTCGCTCGATCTTGCTCAGTCAACTGGAAATTCTCCATATGATCCCTCCGTTAGCGTTCTTATTTACAACATTTCTTCTATTTTAACACCAATTGTTTCTTCAATAAACTGAATGATTGCTGTTAAATCCATTTGTGCATCGTCTTCTGACCAAGCTCGTTTTCATGTGCATTATTCAGCTACTGAACGAAGTAAACTGATTAAATTAGATTTTGCTTCAAATCCAATTCCAGGGATATCTGGTAAACCTACATACCCATTTTCTACCGGGTAATCATCAGCAAAACCACCAAATGGTTGAAATACCCCGGGATAAGATTCATTCCCTCCTAGCCCTAGTCCAGCGGCAATATTTAGTGACATTTGATGCCCTCCATGTGGGATACATTGACGGGGAGACCATCCATGCTCCTCGAGCATTTCCAAGATTCTTAAATATTCGACTAAACCATAGCTTAGGGCGCAATCGAATTGGAGAATATCCCGATCCGGCCTCATCCCCCCGTAGCGTATCAAATTCCGTGCATCCTGCATTGAAAAGAGATTTTCACCTGTTGCCATCGCAGGTTTATAATGATTTGAAAGTTCAGCTTGCAATTTATAATCAAGCGGATCGCCCGCTTCTTCAAACCAAAATAAGTTATACGGCTCCAATTTTTCTGCATATTGAATCGCTGTTTCTAAATCAAATCTGCCGTTAGCATCAACAGCGAGGGATTGCCCACTAGGCACTAATTCAAGGACAGCTTCAATTCTTCGCAAATCCTCGTCTAAACTGGCACCGCCAATTTTCATTTTAACGACGGAATATCCTAGATTTAAATAATGCTTCATCTCTTCTTGCAATTTCTGAATATCCTTTTCAGGACTGTAATAGCCCCCAGCTGCGTAGACGAAAACATTTTTATCTATTTTACCCGATCGATAACGATCTGCAAGCAATTGATAGAGGGGTTTCTCTTCTATTTTCGCGACGAGATCCCAAATCGCCATATCAAGTACTCCAACTGCAACAGAACGTTCTCCATGGCCGCCAGGCTTTTCACCAGTCATTAAGACATCCCAAATCCGATGTGGATCAAAATTTGTTCCTTCAGGATTTAATATTTCATCAGGCTTTGCTTGCATTAACCTTGGAATAAAACGCTCTCTGAGCAATCCACTAGGAGCATATCGACCATTTGAATTAAATCCATAACCAATCACAGGTCTCCCGTTTTTTATCACATCAGTTACTATTGCAACGACTGAAGCATTCATCTTACTAAAATCGATATACGCATTACGTATGCTTGATTTAATGGGTACAGCTTGTTCTATAATGTCTACAATTTTCAAGTTCAATTCCCCCTTGGTTCATATAAGCAAATTTTATGAAAGGAACAATCTTTGAAAAAACGAATGTACGGCAAATAGATTATCGTCTATTTTTTTAACGTTCCCGATATTTTTCAACTCCAGCTTGATACAAATCACCACCGTACATATCATTGATTACAATCACTGGAAAATCTTCAATGGTAAGTTTTCGAATGGCCTCTGTTCCCAAATCCTCATAAGCAATTAATTCTACCGATTTAATGGAACGAGATATTAGAGCTGCAGAACCGCCAACCGCCCCCAAATACACGGCTTTGTTATCGACAATCGACTTTTTCACTTTTTCGCTGCGGTAACCCTTTCCTATCATTCCTTTCAACCCTTTTTCCAACAGGAACGGGGTATATTTATCCATTCTGCTGCTCGTTGTCGGACCCGCGGATCCAATCACTTGTCCTGGTTTTGCAGGTGTTGGCCCGACATAATAAATGACTTGGCCTTCAACGTCAAATGGAAGTGATTTCCCTTCTTTGAATTCTTCGATCATTCTTTTGTGGGCAGCATCTCTAGCTGTGTATACCACTCCTGATAACAGCAATCGATCTCCTACACGTAAAGAAGAAAGAATATCATCATCATAGAATGGAGTTTTTATTCTTTTTTGCAAAATTGTCCCTCCTTATAAGGTGGTCTGTTTGTGCCGGCTTGCATGGCAGTTTAAATTGACTGCAACCGGCAGAGCAGCGATGTGGCAAGCTTCAACTTCAATTTTGACATCCAGTGCCGTCGTGCTGCCCCCCATTCCTTGAGGGCCAATGCCTAATCGATTAATCTCAGTCATTAATTCTTCCTCTAGAGAAGCAATGGTTTGATCAGGATGGCGCTCACCAAGTGGCCGAAACAGCGATTTTTTTGCTAAATAGGCACATCGTTCAAAGTTTCCGCCTATCCCAACTCCGACGACTAAAGGAGGACATGCATTCGGACCTGCCACGCTTACAATGTCCAGAATATATTCTTTCACTCCTTGCAATCCGTCAGATGGTTTTAACATTTTAAGATCGCTCATATTTTCTGCACCGCCGCCTTTAGCAGTCATATGAATGGTCAGGCGATCACCTTGTACTAATTCAATATGCACAATACTAGGAGTATTATCTTCTGTGTTCTTTCGTTGCAGGGGATCTCTCACTATTGAATTTCTTAAATAACCCTCGCCATACCCTTTTCGTACTCCCTCATTAATCGCATCGTATAAACTGCCTCCCTTAATATGGCAATCTTGCCCTAGTTCAACAATGAATACTGCAGTTCCGGTATCTTGGCACATTGGCACAAGATCGGTTGAGGCGATAGTAGCATTTTCAATTAATTGATTTAGGATATCTTTTCCCGTTTCAGATTTTTCTTCTTTTATGGCTTTTTTAAAGGCTGCCATGACATCTTCGCCTAAGTGATAATTTGCCTCAATACACATTGTAGAAACGTTTTTTACGATATCATCATAATGAATTTCCCGCATATCCAGGCCTCCTTCTTCTAATACTATTTCAAACTCTTCTAAAAAAAGCTATTTTAGAAATGGTATATTGTATCCAAAATATTTTGTGCATAATGAAAAGGGATGAAGAGCATCTATGGAACTTTTTTCAATCTTTTAAAATATTGTTTTACCATTCTGACTTTTCAGGTTCCTTGGATGTTCAATAATCCACCTTGGTTCAGACACAAATTTACTGTCTGAACCAAGTCTTTTTATCAAGTAGCTATTTTCGAGGATAGATCAGAAAGAGCGTGGCATGCCAAGAACGTGCTGGCCAACATAACTAAGGATAAGATTATTCGTTACAGGAGCAACGACGAACAGTCTCGCTTCTTTGAATTTGCGTTCAATATTATATTCAGTCGCAAATCCATATCCGCCGTAAGTTGTCATCGCGGCATTCCCTGCTTTCCAAGCAGCTTCAGAAGCCAAATATTTTGCCATATTTGCTTCCGCACCGCAGTTTATTCCTTCATCAAACATTTGGGCTGCTTTGTCACGCATTAATTTCGCTGCTTCAATTTCCATGTAAGATTGGGCAATCGGGAACTGCACACCTTGGTTTTGGCCGATTGGGCGATTAAAAACGACTCTTTCACTTGCGTATTGAACAGCCCGATCGACAAAGTAAAAACCGTCTCCGATGCTTTCAGACGCAACGAGAATTCGTTCGGCGTTCATGCCACTAAGGACGTAACGGAAGCCTTTTCCTTCCTCGCCGATTAAATTTTCTACCGGTATCTCCGCATTTTCGAAAAACACTTCGGTTGTTGAGTGGTTAATCATCGTGTCAATAGGACGAATCGTAATATTGTCCTTTTGATCTTTCATGTCAAGAATAAATAAACTCAAGCCGTCTGTCTTCTTAGCCACTTTGTCTTTAGGAGTCGTTCTTGCTAAAAGAAGCATAAGATCCGAATATTCTGCGCGGGAAGTCCATATTTTTTGTCCGTTGACGATATAGCGTTCGCCTTTCTTTTCAGCAAACGTATCGATATTCGTTGTATCACTTCCAGCGGTCGGTTCGGTTATCCCAAAAGCTTGAAGGCGAAGTTCCCCACTTGCGATTTTCGGCAAGTAACGTTGTTTTTGGTCCTCGTTACCGTGGCGGAGAATCGATCCCATCGTGTACATTTGTGCATGTCCTGTTCCTGCATTTCCTCCGGAACGGTTGATTTCTTCTAGAATGAGGCCAGCTTCTACCATTCCTAGGCCTGCTCCGCCATATTCTTCAGGGATAAGGACTGAAAGCCATCCTTCATCAGTTAACGCTTTAATAAACTCTTCAGGATATGATTTCGTTGCATCAAGATCCCTCCAATAAGATTCAGGGAATTTTTCACATAGTGCCCGGACACTGCTTCTAATTAATTCCAAATCTTTTTCTGTACTTTTTGCCATTTTCTTTTCCTCCCTTTACTTTCCTTGCCAATTCGGCTGTCTTTTTTCATTGAAGGCTAATACACCTTCTAAACGATCTTCGGAATCGGCGCATTGATAATACGCTTGAAGTTCAATTGTAAGAGCTGTCGTGATGTCAGTTTGAAGACCATTGTTTATCGCTTTTTTAAGATTTTGAAGTGAGAGCGGGGCATTTTTTGCAATGCTGGCAGCAAGGTTGTATGCTGTCTCCATCAGCTTTCCGCTTTCGGCGACTTCGTTTAAGAGGCCGATTTCTTTTCCTCTCTCTGCCGTGAATTGCTTGCCGCTAAATAAAATTTCTTTTGCAATTGTGACAGGTACAGCCCTTGGCAATAGCTGTGTCCCTCCAACGCCAGGAATGATGCCCAACGTTGCTTCAGGAAGGCCAAATTTCGCATGGGCGGCTGCTACTCTTAAGTCACAATTTAAAATCATTTCCATTCCGCCGCCAAGCGCGTAACCGTTAATCGCTGCAATAACCGGGTACGGAAAATCACGGATTAGCATAAATGCTTCTTCAAAAATATCGTGCTGCGCTCTCCAAGCTTCTTTTGTCATGCCATTGCGTTCTTTTAAGTCCGCACCAACACAAAAAGCTCTTTCACCGGAGCCGGTGATGACGAGCACTCGGCACTCTTTATCTTTATTCAATTGCTTTAAGCATTCGACTAAATCAATTGCCATTTGTGTGTTTAACGCATTCATTGATTGAGGCCGATTTAGCGTTAACGTGTAAACGCCTTGAGCCTTGCTGTTTTTTTCCAATTGGATGGTTTCCCAATTCGGCATATGTAAAAAACCTCCTCATTTATTCAATTCTATAGTAAAGTATGCCCTCCTTTTACCTTCTACTTTTAGGATATCGGATCCAAAGCTATTTGTCTATTTCAAATATATTAAAATCTTTCTTAGGATGGAATAGAAAACGAGAGTTCTCTATGAGAATAAACTCTCGTTTATAGCAGAAATGCAAACATCCAAACAAAGAAACTTTTACCTAAAATAATTTTTCTATTCATTAAATTTTCTAGGCTTATAATTTGGAACCGCTCCAGGAGTTCCCGCATATTTTTTTGCAACCGGACCTACCGTTTTCATATCTACGACGATTAATGACGGCTTTCTTCGTGACACCGCAGCTTTCAATTCATTCTCAAACGCTTCTGGCGAGCCAATCCTTTTTGATACAAAACCCATTGACTCTCCCAGTTTCACAAAATCCGGGCTTAAAAGATCAACACCTACTTGTTTTCCAAACGTTGCATCCTGAATCCCCCTCAATACTCCGAATCCTGAATCATCAAATAGCATAACAACAATTGGCAGGCCTTCTTGTGCGGCTGTAGCCATTTCACCGACGTTTACCATAAATCCGCCGTCCCCAGCCATCAAGGCGACAACGCGATCTTGACAACCAACCTGTGCCCCAATGGCAGTTGGAAGCCCTTGTCCAATTCCGCCGCCAGCCGCATAGATGGATGTTCTCGGCTCATATGTTTCAATGATCCTGCTTCCCCAAGAACTTGCAGGAACTGTCACATCGCGGACAAATATAGCATCTTTAGGCAAAATTTCTCGAATGCTCTTTGCAAAATGCTTATACGGTCCTAACGTATCAAGCAATGTTTCACGGACTTTGTTTCGTATTTCTTTCATTTCTTCTATATATTGCTGTTCAGGATGGACCTCTTGTTCTGAAAGGTGATGAATGATTTTTCTTAATACTTGTTTGGCATCCCCAACGATTCCATAGCTTACATCGTAGTTTAAATTAAATGCATTCCTATTCGAATCGATTCCAATATGTTCCTCTGGGACAAACGACTGCCAAAGGGCGGTCTCAGTGCTTCGAAATTGGGTTCCGACACTAATTAAAAGGTCAGACTTCTTTATAAAGCTGCGTACATCTTCGGTAGAGGTAAAATAACCGATACACTGCGGATGATCTTCAGGAATGGAGCCTTTGCCTGACTGGCTTGTCACAACCGCAGCTCCAATTAATTCCGCAAGTTCTTTTACTTCATTAGCCGCACCGGATTTAATCACCCCTCCTCCAGCCCAAATGACCGGACGGCGAGAGCTCGAAATCTTTGAAATAACGCCACTAGGCAAAACAACATCCAGCTCGGTATGGTGACTCGCATTATAGCTTTTTGTTTCAATAATGGTGCTGTTCGGAACAATTGCCGATTGAAGATCGATTGGTATTTCTAATGTAACCGGGCCGCTTGGCGCTGCAAATGCCTCACCTATTGCTCTTCGTGTTAATGGAACCGCTTGTTCTGGTTTGCGCAGCCTGTAAGCTGCCTTGCCTGCTGCTTCCATCATGGAAAGCTGATCTTTGCACTCATGAATGTATTGCCTTCCAAGATGTATGTATGGGCTTTCAATTTCCCCAGTAATATGAAGAAGTGGAATTCCTGCATTCCATGCCTCAACTAAAGAACCTGCGGCGTTCCCAGAACCTGTGCCTGTACTTGTAATCACGACACCTAATTTTCCGGTTGCACGAGCATAGCCATCTGCCATGTTGACCGCACCGCTCTCTCCACGCGCAGTGACCAAACGAATACTTCCCTCGCGCGAAATGGCTTGATAGATTGGTAAATTATGAATACTTACGATGCCAAAGGCAACTTCTACGCCTACGCTGACGAGTTCTTTTACTATCGCATCAGCAGTTGTAAATATTTCTTCCACTTGTTCGGTCATTTCAAATCCCCCTATTGCAATCTCGTAGTTTGCTAATACATTTAATTATACCAATATTCTATTGATATAGGTTTTACCCCATAAATTTTGTTCGTAAAATGATGAGCTTGTTCTCCTTTATCAAACAGGAAGAGCCCTGGTTGGGCTCTTCCTCTTCTTTGCTATTTAAAGCCTTTCAATTATCGTCGCTGTAGCCATACCGCCACCGCAGCACATCACTTGCAGCCCATATCTCTTTTCCATATCTTCTAGTTCATGCAACAATGTTGTCATAATTCTCGCCCCACTAGCTCCTGTTGGATGCCCGATTGCAATCGCGCCTCCGCGTGGATTGACCTTTTCTTCATTCACATCGAGTTCTTTCATCCATGCAAGTGTGACAGAAGCAAAGGCCTCATTGCATTCATAAATATCGATATCATCAACAGTTAGGCCAGCTTTTTTCAAGATTTTCTTTGTGGCTGGAATTGGGCCAGTTAGCATCATTGTTGGGTCTGATCCGATGACTTCTCTTGCGATGATTTTTGCTCTTGGCTTCAATCCCAATGCTTCGGCTTTTTCTCTCGACATAATTAATACCGCTGAAGCACCGTCGCTAATTTGGCTGGAGTTTCCCGCAGTGATTTTTCCGTTTTCAATAAATGCCGGTTTTAATTCGCCTAATTTTTCCATTGTAGTCGTTGGGCGGATGCCTTCATCCTCTTTGACGAGAATTTTCTCTCCACCTTTTGTTGCTTCAAAAGGAAGGATTTCCCTTTCAAACGACCCGCTTTTTCTCGCTTCCTCTGCAAGCTGATGGCTTCTTAGAGAAAAACGATCGAGCTCTTCACGGGATAGGTTCCATTTTTCAGCGATTCTTTCGGCTGACTCTCCCTGAGGAATCAATTCATATAAATCCCGTAATTCTGGCGGCTCTGGTACACGGTCTGTGCCTAGCGGATGCCTTGTCATGTTTTCGATGCCGGCTGCAATGGCAACATCATAATCCCCTGCAATCACTCCTTGCGCCGCCTGGTTTACCGCTTGTTGGGAAGAGCCGCATTTTCGATTTAGTGTTGTCGCCGGCGTCTCTTCGTCCAGTCCAGCAATTAATGAGGCAATCCGTGCGATGTTATTGCCTTGTTCTTCATTTTGAGTGACACAACCAACAATGACATCTTGTATTTCTTTTGGATCAATGCCTGTCCGGTCGACAAGACCTTTTAATACTGCTGACAGTAAGTATTCTGATCTTGTCTCTGCGTAAACTCCTTTTCTTCTGCCTACCGGCAAACGTACTGCTTCTACAATAACTGCATCACGATTTCCCATTTTCATCACCTACTTTTGGTTAATTTGTAATAAATGACCAAAGTCCCTCTGAACCGTTTTGAATGATCTGTTCACCGAGACGCTCAGCCCACTCGCTTTCTGAGCCGAATTCATCCCGCCAAGACCATAGCCTTCGAGTGCTTTGGTGAAGAATATGTTCATCCGTGAATCCAATCGCCCCGTGAACTTGATGCGCAATCGGCGTAACGATTGAAGCGGCATCAGAAACACGAATTTTGGCAACCGTTATATCGTCTGATGGTTCACCTGTAAATGATTCAATGGCTGTATCAACCGCAATTGCCGCAGCTGTCACTTCAGCAGACATCACTGCAATATGCTGCTGAATCGCTTGAAACCGGGAAATGGGCCTTCCGAATTGCTTTCTTTCCGTTGAATAAGCAATGGTTAAATCAAGGACCCTCTCCAAAGCGCCAGCCATAAGCACCGTCTTCGAAAGCGTTCCAAAATAAAGCATACGCTCAAGCAATGGGTCATTGACTGAAAAATAGTTACCCTCATTCACAACGAAACTCTCTATTTTCACTGTATCTCTTGGCTCACCTGCCAGGTTTTGATCATGATCAATTTGGCATTGTTTCGAGTCTACCAGAGCCATTTTGTAGCCGTTTTCAGATTTGCCAATGACTAAAATGGCTTCTGCAATACGTGCCCAAGGCACTTTTCTAATCTTCCCTGAAACAGACATGCCCCCCGAAGCAGCGGTAAATGTTACTTCATCCTTTTGCTCAATAGGCATGATTGTCAGCGGCTGTTCAGATGGTTCTTTTCCTTTTTCTGACAGCAGCCAATTGACAAGCAATGTTTCCACAATCGGAATAGGTGCAGAATACTTGCCACATACTCTTAAAATATTTAGCGCATCGCCATAATCTCCGCCAATTCCACCATGTTCTTCAGATACAGCAACGGCTGTCATGCCAGACTCTGCCATTGTGTTCCAAAGCTGTTCAGACCACGCTTCTTCTTCTGCTTTATTGACAACGTCCTTCGTGCTTAAATCATTTAAAATTTTTGTAGCTGAATCGATCATTAACTCTCTCATTTCGGTCATCTGCCTACAACTCCTTTTGCCACGATACCACGCAAGATTTCTGTCGTTCCGCCTCTCAATGTAAAACCTGGTGAATGCAAAATCGCTTGTGCCATCAGTTTTTCAAATTGAGAATCAGAAGATGTTGATGGTGACGATGAAATGAGCAATCTTGCTGTTTCAGCTACATCTTTTTCAAATTGGGTGCCCAAGTCTTTGACTAATGAAGCCGCAATATCAGGAGTAATCCCTTCTTCAAGAAGCCCTGCAACGCTTAGAGACATTTGGCGCAATGTCCGCAATCTCGCGATCAATTGCCCTACTGCCACTTTTGCATATTTATCCGCATCGTTTTCAACCACTTTAACTAATTCTTTTAATAAAGGATACGTGCTTAAAAAACGTTCGGGTCCGCTGCGTTCATAAGCAAGCTCCGCCATTCCCTGTTTCCATCCGTTTCCAACTTCGCCGATTAACATATCGTCCGGAATAAACACGTCTTCAAAAAGAACTTCATTAAAATGATGTTCACCCGTCATGAGCCGAATCGGATTTACCGTCACTCCAGGCGAGGATAAATCTATGATAAATTGGCTTAACCCATCATGCCTTTTTTCTGGATCACGCGGTGACGTCCTCACTAGCGCAATCATGTAATGGCTGTGGTGGGCGCCGCTCGTCCAGAGCTTGCTTCCATTCAAAATCCATCCGTTTTCGGTTCTTTTTGCCATCGATGAAACAGAAGCAAGGTCTGAACCCGAATTTGGCTCACTTAAACCGATAACAAAATAGCATTCGCCCTTGGCGATTTTCGGCAGGAAGGATTCACGTTGTTTTTCGGTGCCGTAACGTAAAATTAAAGCGCCTGATTGGCGGTCAGCAATCCAATGCCCTGCAACCGGGGCACCGGCAACCAATAGTTCTTCCGTAACAACAAAGCGCTCAAGCGCCGTTCTTTCATGTCCTCCGTATTTTTTTGGCCATGTCATCCCGATCCAGCCGCGTTCCCCAAGCTTGCGGCTGAACTCTTCAGAAAAATATCCGAGCCAAGAATCACATTGTGGTTCAAAAGTATTCGCTTTCAGTTCCTCCGCTATAAATTCCCTCACTTCCTGCCTTAACGCCTCGGCGTCTTCAGGCAGTTTCTTTACTGGCAGCTGTAGTGCTTTATGCAATGTCTTCACTCCTACGTAAAATATGTCATGAACCCCTAGATGATTAATTGAATTTAGGCTTTCTTTTCTCAATAATCGCTTGGAGGCCTTCTTGATAGTCGGGATGTTCCGTTACCAAACCCATGAAAGAAGAAACCATGTCGAGAGACGTTCTTAAATCTGTTTTCAAACCTTGATATACTGTTCTTTTGGTGAAGCGCATTGCTTGCTGCGGGCCTCTTGCAAGACGGTTTGCAAACGCCATCACTTCATCCATCAATGCTTCATGAGAACACACACGGGTAACCAAACCTATTTTCAGCGCTTCCTCCGAATCTATGATTCTTCCGGTCCACAGCAGGTCAAGCGCTTTATCAATGCCAATAATGCGTGGCAAATAATAACCGCCGCCATCTCCCGGCACAATGCCGACATTGACATAACCTTCTCCAAATCTGGCTGTATCCGAAGCAAAACGCAAATCACATTGAAGAGCCATATCCAAGCCTGCTCCAATCGCATCTCCATTAATCGCTGCAATCGTCGGTTTATCAATTTCTTCCATTAATAGCGGGATGCGCTGTATATAATTCCAGAGGCTATTTTTTCTTTTTAACCCTGTTGAAACAAAATCTTTATCCACCTCTTCATTCAAATCAACAAATCCTTTTCCTTTTTTCATTGATTTGACGTCCCCGCCAGCGCAGAAAGCTATTCCATTTCCGGTTAGCACTAATACTCTAATCTCATCATTGTCTCTTACTTCTTCCAATGACTCTTTCCATAACCGTATCATCTCTAAGCTAAAAGCATTTCTTGAATCCGGCCGATTTAAAGTAATTGTTGCAATACCGTCTTTTACTTCAAACAGTAAATCTTTCATTATGATAGCCCCCATTCTTGTTAACAATTAATGTACCGATATTCGGTATATCATACCTATATTTAAAATTTACCATTGTTTATATTTAAAATCAATAATAAATTTTCTAAAAACACGTGTTCAAAAAGGAGGTCAACGAGAGGGTATTCCAACTAAATGCAGGCCATGTCCTTGTGGCCAACGTTGAAATGTCGCCATCCTGGCTCCGTCGAGGAAGTGCAGATCTGATCACCACTGCGTATGTTTGTAGGATGCGTGAGGAGCGGAAGAGCAAGCTGACGTAGAGATTCGCAGCCTATTAATGAAGTTCGACTAAAGGCATCACTTTCTTGATAACGTCGAACTGACTTACCTCCTGTAAGCCTCCGGACTTTTTGAACATCCTTTAGAAAATACCTCTCTAAAACGTTAGGTGACTTGTCTTAGAAAGGTATGTTTCTTTTTAATTTTTAATGATTTTCAAAACGGCCAACTGCGCCTTTTTCAGCCAATTTGTTAATTTCTTCTTCGGAATAACCGTATTCTTCCAATATTTCATTTGTATGTTCACCGAGCAACGGCGGATGGCTTCTGACTGTAATATCAATATCTGAAAATTTAACAGGGAATACCGGCGCTCTTAATCCTTTAATAAACGGATGAGGGATATCTTTAATCGTTTCACGGGCAATGACTTGCTCGGAATTGATTACTTGCTCTACTGTATTAATCGGGCTGCACGGCACACCGTTCGCTTCCAAAGCTTCGATAATGTCGCTGGCCATTTTTTTAGCAAACCGCTCATTCAATATTGCGATAAGCTCTTCTTTATGGGCTACGCGATCTTTATTTACTTTATATTTTTCAATTGCCAATAAATCATCAAAACCGAGCGCATTACAAAATTTCACCCACAAGTTATCATTCGCGCAAGCTACGATCACATATTGATCTTTTGCCTTCAATGCTTGATAAGGCACCAATGACGGATGGCCCGACCCCATCTGTTTAGGATATTCACCAGTCCCAAGAAATGCCGGAACAAGATAATTCATCATCATCACTTGGCCGTCAAGAAGGCTGCAATCAATGTATTGGCCTTTCCCTGTTTCCTTCCGGTGCAATAATGATGTGACGACGCTCATCGCTCCCAGCGTTCCAGTCAATAAATCAACAACAGAATACCCGGCTTTCACAGGTGCTCTTCCTTCTTCACCTGTCAGTCCCATCATGCCCCCGTATGCTTGGATCATTAAATCATAGCCAGCTTTGTCTTTAAAAGGGCCAGTCCGGCCAAAGCCTGAAATAGACAGATAGATAATAGATGGATTGATTTCTTTGATTGCTTCATAGCCGAATCCGAGCCTGTCCGCTGTGCCTGTCCTAAAGTTCTCTATAAGCACATCACAGTCTTTGGCGATTTTTTTAATAATTCCAATTCCTTCTTCAGATTTTAGATTTACGGTGATGCTGCGTTTGTTGCGATTGTTCGCTAAATAAAAAGTACTTTCTCCGTCCCATTCCGGCGGTGTAAAATGCCGGGATTCATCCCCTGAAAATTTCTCGATTTTAATCACTTCTGCTCCGAAATCACTGAGCATCTGGCCAGAAAATGGGCCAGCTAATGTTTGAGCGACTTCTAACACTTTGATTCCTTCTAATGGTAATGACATATGATTCCCTCCTGCTAAATTGTATTATAATTTCGCCACTTTTAATTGTTCACGCAATTCATCACGGAAATCTGGGTGTGCGATTGAAATTAATTCTGCGGCACGCTCTTTAAGTGACTTTCCGAATAAACTTGCAACACCATATTCAGTCACGATGTAGTCCACCTCGGATTTTAAGGAAGTGACACATTCTATAGCAGCTTTAATTCTTGATTTTTTTCCGCCTTTTAATGTTGAAGGGAAGGCAATAATTGACTTTCCACCTTTCGAATTCTTCGCTCCGCGAATAAAGTCCATTTGCCCGCCAACACCTGCAACAGTCGTATTTTTAATCGATTCTGCATTAATTTGGCCCGTAAGGTCAACTTCCAACGCAGAGTTTATCGCATAAAAATCATCGATCTGCCCAATGATCTTTCCATTATGGGTAAAATCAGCCGGATGGAGTTCAACCATTGGGTTGTTATGTACGTATCGAAATAATTTTTCTGTGCCAAGCAAAGTGGTACAAACGATTTTATTCGGAACCACACTTTTTTTGCTATTTGTAATAACACCTTTTTCGATTAATTCTATGACCGGATCGGTGATTGAGCCAGAATGCACACCAAGTTCCTTTTTGTCCTTTAAAGAATATAATACGCTGTTCGGGATATTTCCGATTCCCCATTGAATCGTTGCGCCATCTGGGATTAAGTCCGCGACATTTTCACCAATTTTCTTTTCAACATCACTGATTTTTCCTTCAGGAATTTCTAGAAGAGGACGCGATGATTCAACAAAGCAGTCGATTTGATCCACATTGACTAATGTTTCGCCATGAGTAAACGGCATTTGGTCGTTTACTTCTGCAATGACATAATTAGCTTTCTCGACTAAAGCATGAATGGCTTCAACAGAAATTCCCAAGCTGCAATATCCATCATCATTCGGAGGCGACACTTGGATCATCGCCACATCAACCTCTGATTGTTTAATAAGTTTAGGAATTTCAGATAAATTAACAGGAACATAATCACAATCGCCGTTTTGCATCGCATTCTTTAAGCCAAAAGTTGAAAGAAAAGCACGAATTTGAAAATACGGCAAACATTCTTCTTGTGCATATAGCAACGGACTGCCTGCGACATTTACAAATAAAGTAGACCTTTTTAAACGTTCCTTTTGATTAACTAATTCTTCCACTAATGTTTGCGGTTCACTGCAATATGCTGCAAGATAGATGTTTTGATTTTCGCCAATTTGTCGGATCGCTTCTTGAACAGACAATGTACGAGATTGATATAATTTCTGCCAGTCCATTATTTCATTCACCCTCTTTTGAATAAATAGTTCCTTACTTTCCTGAAAAAAGTTTCAAGAAAGAAGGAACTTATTTTTGTATTATGAAACATTCATTTCATATTCATATTAATACATATTGCTCGGTAAAAATATAGCAATGTCAGGGAATAGNTGAATATTACAGCACCTTTAAAGATTTCACCTAATGAAAGCTCAGGCGCTGCTCCCCTTAACACAAAACAGTTCATGCCAACAGGTGGTGTAATCATAGCAAGTTCAATAAGTATAACGATAATGACACCAAACCAGATGAGATCATGCCCCATTGCAGTGATAAGCGGCAGAATGATTGGAATTGTGATCACAACCATCGCTAACGCGTCCATGATTGCTCCCAAAATGAGGTACATCAGGACAATAATCGCAAACAACAGTGCAGGCGGAAGTGATAATCCATTCAGAAGATCGGCTAAGTAAATCGGGATCTTCGTAATCGTCATAAAATAGTTTAAGAGAAAAGCCATGATGATAATCGCGAATAAAAACCCTG
>NZ_QCZG01000040.1 GCF_003097615.1 Pueribacillus theae | reverse complement strand
CTTTCAAGCTGTCCGGATCAACTGGAAATTCTTCTAAATGTGAGCTCTAAAGATATTATACGAGGAGTTAGAAGATGAAAAATAAAAAAAGAAATAGAGACGGCTTTTTTAAAGATACCCTAATTGAGTTTATATTTGAAGTGGCTTGGAACATCTTAATGTTTATACCAAGAATGATAATTCGCTTAATAGGGAACATTTGGTGAAGTAGTTAGTCAAAATAGAGCTAACGAGGGCGATTGCAAATAAGAGCAGTCATTTTTTTACAAACAAGACAGCATTCCTGCAATAAATGAACTAAAAAGGATAAGTTTGTGAATAAACACACATAGACTAAAGGGTGCGATTGTTGAACAAAAAGGATACACATACTATGTGTGATCCTCTTTTTATTTGTTTTTAAAAAAGTTTAGGGATTGAACTCTTAACTTCTTTCCACACTTTTTCCGATAGCCCTTTTTAAAAAAATATCCAAAATGAGAATCTAAATGGCGAATTGTTAGTAAGAGAGAAATTAATGATTTTCTTCAAATTTGGCACTCCTCATTTTTTCTTTTGACAAACCAATCTTACAGTATTCCATATTTATCGAAAAAACTCTCAGGGATTATCATAATAAAATGTAAATACATGGGTTGATGCAAATTCATATTCTCTATTATTCTTTCAGTTGTGCATGAATAAATTTTTTATTTTCTGGGTGCCCTATATACAATGTGAAACTGTACAATATAGGTGATGCAGCAATGGTAGACCAAATTAACCAATCACCTGATCGGGAAACAATTTGAATGATTTCATTTACAAACACTTCTTTTTCTGCACTAATTGCGCTCATGAAAACTGTATAATTAAAAAGGAAAGAATAATAATTCTACCTATAAAATGGCTATATGACTCGTCTATTGAAATAAACTTTAGATTATGTAAAGCTATCGTGTAAGGGGGAAAATCTATGGAGTTTATGTTTATGATTGCACGGTGGTCTCATATCTTAGGAGGCTTTTTGGCATTATGTGTGTTTTGGATTCCAATTGTTACGAGAAAGGGGAGAAAGACGCATCGACGCAGTGGCTGGATATATGTGTCTGCAATGAGTATTGTGTCCATTTCGGCATTATATATGGGGATTTATCGTCTTGCTTGGGATTCGTCATTTAATGCAGAGGATGTTCCATTTTCTTGGTTTCTTATTTTTATTGCTATTTTAAGTGGAGGGGCTGTATGGTATGGCTTACGTGTCCTTCGTTATAAAAAGCGCAGCGTAGCACATAGGAAGATGATTGATCTGTTGCTGCCGATATTATTACTTATCTCTGGTATCGCAATTAGCATATATGGCTGGAAAATAGATTTTCCATTATTGAAATTTTTTCCTATTGTAGGTGTTTTTTTGGGAGGAGCTCAATTACAATATTGGTTGTCAGCTCCGACTAGAAGATCGCATTGGATAGTAGAACATATTATAGGTATGCTATCATGCTGTATTGCTACTGTTACTGCATTTACTGTATTTGGTGCGCCGAGGCTTCTTCAGGTTGAATCCGTAAGTTTGGTCGTATGGGTCATCCCAATTCTTGTTTTTGTTCCGCTTATTATTGGATTCACTACCTATTATACAAATAAAATGGATGGAAAACGTTCTGCATCTTGAACGTGTGAAAAGAAATCAAGTATGAGGAGAAACAAATGAATAATAAATATGTTACCTACAAAAAGTTACAGTCAGGCAATGAAAAGGATTTTCATGATTTAGTCTTATTATTTAATGATGTATTTGAGACTGAAAATGACGCAAATCATGAGAATATCAGGAAATTACTGAATAATCCAAGTTTTGTATGTTTGGCCGCTTTGCATCATCATAAGGTTATTGGAGGAATAACTGCTTATGAGCTCATGTCGTATGATAAGGCTGGCTCCGTGATGTATGTTTATGATTTAGCAGTTAAAAATAGCCATCAGCGAAGCGGAATTGGCGGCAGATTGGTTTCTGAGTTATTAGCGGACTGCAGAAATAAAGGAATAAAGGAATTATTTGTTCAAGCGGAGGAAGCTGATGCCCATGCAGTACATTTTTATCAGAAACTGGGAGGCGAATCCTTTCAAACACGTCAGTTTCATTTTAATCTTTAACGTTTAGTATTTATCTTGTCGGTTCCAATCATATAATTGGGCGTTCTCATAGTTTAAAATGTTCAAAATTAGATTGTTAGATAAATATTGGGTTTAATTGAATCGAAAACGAAAGAATAATTCAGAGAGGCGTTTTTTTTTTGAAGAAAAATTATTGGATGATTGGTATAGGTATGGTTTGGACTGTTATTTTTGCAGCAATGAACTTTTATTGGGCAATTGGTGGCCTTATTGGTGCTAGATCTCTTGGTGGATCCATTTATGAGATGGCCATGAATCCATCTCGTTCCTTTGTGGTTATTTTATGGCTTACAGGTGCAATTAAATTGCTTGGTTTTTTATTATTGTCATTGCTCCTTATTCAATGGAAGAAACCGATTTTAAACAACACGTTATTTTATGTGACAAAATTTATAGGGGTTTTACTATTCCTTTATGGATTCCTTAATTTCACCACTATCACATTAAGTCTGTTTCATATTTTGGATTTTGATTTAGAATTATATGCAGTATTGTGGAGGTTACTTTTTTGGGAGCCGTTTTGGATGGCTGGTGGTGTTTTTTACTTTTTTTCGGTTAAAAGCTAAAGCGAAAATTTGGGGTTTTCATGATCTCCTATTTACCGAATTACGGATGACTTCATCTTCCAACCACATAGGGATTGTTTTTTTGTATCTGGATTATCGTGTGGAATTAAAAATAATTTTTGTATGTTAAAATAGGATTAAAAGATCAATTCAAAATAATTATTATTACACAAACGGGTCATCTTGTTTAACAAACGGACTGCATTGCAGAAAACGTTAGAAGGATTAAATTAAAGGGGGTATCAAGTGGCTATTAGAGGTTTCCTTCATCCGGTTTTGGCTTTATTTTTATTTATGGTCGGAATATTGATGGCTAATACAGTCCATTTATCATTTGGTCTAATAATGATTTTAGGCGGTCTGATGTTAGGATTTTCACCAATACGTAATGATATTCCATTTATGAATAAAAAGGCGAAGTCGTTGTTTTACGTATCATTCATTTTTTTATTACTTTTAATCTCGTCAACGTTTCTTGTTATAATTACGGTTATTACCTGAATGAACAAAGAATCAGGTACTTCACAAACGCGCGATTGTGGGACAAAAAGGGTACACATACTAGTTATGTGCTATCCTTTTTTATTCGTTTTTTTCATTTCAAGAATGAAGAAGAATGCCGTCATTCGTGAGGTAGAGTCTTTTTCACTGCCGGATGATTGTACTGTTTTATAGGATAAAATGGTTTACATTGGGGCAACTCAAAACCGGGCAGAGAACCTTTTTCGCACTTTTCTGGAAGAATACATTTATAGAATATTCTGCAAATATTTATACAATGCAAATTATATTGAAATCTTTTTATTTCCATGTTAAGGTATTTAATGTTTAAATAAGAATCATTATGATTTAGGAGGGGTAAAATTAACAAGCAATTTAATAAACGGTTGGGCTAAATTTTTTTATTTAATAAATAAGAATCATTACGATTTGCGGAGGCGTAAAAGTTGAAGCTCAAAACTATGGGCCAAGTATTTAGTGCAGTACTTTTAGCTGGAGCTTTAAATGGCTGTGGAACGGAAGCCATGTATGAAGATAAAACAAATGAGGGAACTACAGAAATTGAAACAACGGCTTCAACAAGAGAAATTACAGATAAAATCGGACAAACGATTCAATTCAAAGAAACACCAAAACGGATTGTCGTTTTGTCTCCAGAATTTCTCATGATGTTATCCGAGTTAGACGTAAAGGTTGCAGGAGCCATTACAACTGGAATGGAAATACCGGGTGTGAAGGACATCCCCTCTGTCGGAAGGATCAATGAGGTGAATTTAGAGGAAGTCGTTGCTTTACAGCCTGATTTGGTGATTGGTCAACCAAACTTTCACACCTCGCTGGTGGAAGATTTAAAGCAAAATGAGATCCCGCTGGCGATTTTAACGATGACCTCTTTTGAAAATGTGAAGGAAGCTGCTCAAATGTTAGGGAACGTGCTGGATATAGAAGAGCAAGTTGCAACTAAAATTGCCGAAGCTGAGAAGGAAGTAGGGGAAATCCTGTCAACAGTTGATACACAGGCAGGACATACAGTCGCCATTTTAAATGTTACACCTGCAGGTATATCCATTCAAAAAGAGGGGATGACTTCGCTGGAAATTGCAGAAATGCTTGGCCTCAACAATGTAGCAGCATCTCTTCCTTCTTCACCAAAGAGTCCGACATCTGCACCGTATAGTATGGAAGAATTGGTCGCGTTACAGCCGGATTATTTGTTTCTAATGATACATGGTGCCGAAGAGCCCGGACTGGGGATGATTGAGGCCCAATTGAAGAAAAACCCATCATGGACATCGTTGGAAGCAGTAAAGAATGACCGTGTTCATATTTTGCCTTCAGAAAAATTTTTAACAAACCCTGGTTTCAATTATGCGGAGTCTCTTCAATACATGGCTGATTTAATCAATGGAAACTAAAATTTCTGAAACACAATCGCTTTTGCGTTCGAAGGTGAAATTGTATTTTCTTTTAACGATGTGTTTTCTTTTATTGGCGATTCTTACATTGTCATTCAGTATTCATGTCGGGTCGGTAAAAATACCAATTGCAGAACTATGGCAATATCTTTTATCACCTGACAAGGAAGGAGCCATGCGGGATATTGTATGGAATATCCGTTTACCCCGAAATGTTGCTGCTGCTCTGGTGGGATCCAGTTTGGCTGTTTCCGGGGCATTGTTGCAAGGGGTCATGCGTAATCCTTTAGCCGATCCTCAGATTATCGGGGTTTCCAGTGGTGCGGGGTTAGGTGCGATGCTTATCATTATCCTATTTCCGGAATACATACACTTAGTCCCTCCTTTTGCCTTTGTCGGAGCGACTATCGCGGTTTTTTTGGTTTATGTATTGGCATGGAGAAATGGTTTGCAGCCGACCCGGATTATTTTAGCTGGTGTAGCAATTGCAGCCTTCTTTGGAGCTGGGACTTCAACGCTTATGACTTTTTATAATGACCGCGTTCATGGTGCGATTAGTTTTATGGTCGGAGGACTTGCCTCAAAAAATTGGCCAGAGGTAGAGCTGATCCTTCCTTATGTCATCGTCGGTTTAGTGCTTGCGATGTTCAGTGCGCGTAAGATGAACATATTGATTTTAGGTGATTCCACAGCGAAAAGCTTAGGACAGAATGTTGAGTTGACACGTATTTTGATTACGATCATTGCCACTTTACTCGCGGCTGCTGCTGTAAGTGTTGCGGGTTTGATCGGATTTGTCGGATTAATTGTTCCCCACATTTCAAGATTATTGTTTGGTAATGATTACCGCATATTATTACCCGTTTCCGCTTTTCTTGGGATGATTATATTAACACTTGCCGATATGATTTCAAGGCTGATTTTTTCACCATTTGAAGTGCCTGCAGGGGTGGTTATGGGATTAGTAGGCGCCCCATTTTTTGTGTATTTACTTAGAAAGAGGGATTATGCTTGAGTGATTTAGTCAGCAATTCCATTTCACATCAAATCGGCACACGCCCGATTTTACAAGATGTCTCCTTTACAATTAAAAAAGGCAAAATTTATAGCATTATTGGCCCGAATGGCTGTGGGAAAAGTACGTTGTTAAAAACATTGGCTCGCCAAAATAAACCCTCCAATGGCTTCATTACATGGAATGGGCAAAATATCTATCATATTTCTCAGAAAAAAATCGCAAAACATATTGCGTTATTGCAACAGCATACTCAAAGATTTGATATTACGGTGTTGCAACTCATCTCTTATGGCCGTACACCGCATAAGTCAATGTTTCAAAAATTTGATGAAAAAGATGAAAGAATTGTCCAATGGGCCATTCAACAAACAAATGTCGAATCACTTCTGGAACGAAATATTGCTAGTTTGTCTGGTGGAGAAGCTCAACGGGTTTGGATTGCGATGGCTCTTGCACAACAAACCAATCTCTTATTTTTAGACGAACCGACAACTTATTTGGACATTGCCCATCAAATCGATTTATTAGAAATGATTAAAAAAGTCAATCGCGAACACGGAGTAACGATTGTAATGGTATTGCATGATATGAACCATGCCGCTCACTATTCAGATGGAATTATCGTCATGAAAGATGGCGCCATTTATGATGTTGGCGCACCTGCAAAAGTACTGAATGCCAAAATGTTTAATGAAGTTTTTTCTGTCACATTAAAAACTTTCTATGATGATGAAGAGAAAAAGTTATTTTATGAACTGAAAGGAAAGAGAATGTAAATGAATCATCAAATTGACCAATTTCCTTTTACTGCTATTGTATTTGCATTTATAAAAATCATGTGATTTAATCATTATAAATCGTAATGATTACGATTTGAATTATTGCTTTATCTTACAAATAAATGAAAGGAATGATTTTAGTGGCGAAAAAATCAAAAGTTGCTAAAGAAAAAAAGCGACAAGCGTTAGTTGCTAAATACGCTGAATTGAGACAAGAACTTAAAGCGAAAGGTGATTATGAAGCGTTGAGAAAACTGCCGCGCGATTCATCGCCAACGCGGTTACATAATCGTTGTGAACTGACCGGAAGACCGAGGGGTTATTTAAGAAAATTCAAGATGTCTCGTATTGCGTTCAGAGAGCTTGCTCATAAAGGGCAAATCCCCGGAGTGAAAAAATCTAGTTGGTAAGGCTTCAATAAATAAATGAATTAAAAACTGAAGGAGGAAAAGGTGTGAATAAAAAAGTTCCTGTCACGGTCTTAAGCGGTTATTTGGGAGCGGGAAAAACAACCCTCCTCAATCATATTTTAACGAATAGGGAAGGATTAAAGGTTGGGGTCATTGTTAACGATATGAGTGAAATAAATATTGATGCGGAATTGGTGAAGCAAGGCGGCGGTCTATCGAGAACAGATGAGAAACTTGTTGAAATGTCAAATGGGTGCATTTGTTGCACGCTTAGAGAAGATCTGTTGATTGAGGTTGAGAAACTGGCAAATGACGGGAACATTGACTACATTTTAATCGAATCAACGGGGATTAGTGAGCCAATACCTGTAGCGCAGACGTTCTCATATATTGATAAGGAAATGGGTATAGACCTGACACGTTTTTGCCGGTTGGATACGATGGTAACAGTCGTCGATGCCTATCGATTTTGGCATGATTTTAAATCTGGTGAAACATTATTGGATCGAAAAGAGGGGGCGGGAGAAACAGATGATCGGGAAATAGCAGATTTACTGATTGACCAAATTGAATTTTGTGATGTTCTAATTCTTAATAAATGTGATCTTGTTGAAGAAGATGATTTGGAGCAATTAGAACAGGTTCTTAGAAAGCTTCAGCCTAAAGCAAAGTTAATTCGTACCGTTAATGGCAAGGTTGAACCGAGAGATATATTAAATACACAGCTTTTTGATTTTGAAAAAGCAAGCCAGGCTGCAGGCTGGCTTCATGAATTAAATAACGGTGCAAGTAATCATACACCTGAGACAGAGGAATATGGGATTTCATCTTTTGTCTATTATCAACGTGTGCCATTCCATACGATGAGGTTTTACAATTGGCTTCGTGCTATGCCAGAAAATATGATAAGAGCGAAAGGGATTGCTTGGTGCGCTACCCGAAATAATTTGGCACTGTTAATGTCACAGGCCGGCCCATCTGTCACTATACATCCTATTTCTTATTGGGTTGCTTCGCTTCCCCGAGACGAGCAAGAACAAATTAAAGAACAAAATCCTGAAATAATAGAGGAATGGGATAATACGGTCGGTGATCGTCATACGAGACTCGTTTTTATCGGGAAAGATTTAAACCCTGAGACCGTTATAGAAGATTTAGATCAATGCTTGTTAACACCACAGGAATATGATAGTGATTGGCAGGCTTTGGATGATCCGTTTGAATGGGAGATTAAAAAAGCCTGATAAGGATAAGTTAGATATTTTAATCATGTTTATTAAGGAACAAATCGTAATGATTACGTTTATCATTAGATGAAGGACAGCAAAATGATGCGACGAATAAATAAGCCTAAAACCTGAAGTTGAGGATATGCTTGATTAAAAAGGAGGGAATCACTTATCAAAATAGTGTATTCCTCCTTTTTAAATTAATGAGAAAGCGACACAAGCAATGCGTTATTTTTTTAATATAAATCGTAATAATTCTTATTTATAAACAATATAGTAAGTAGTGTGAAAATAAATAAAGGAGGATTTCAATGTTCCATAAAAAAATTTCTGTTTATATCATTAGCGGTTTTTTAGGTAGCGGAAAAACTACAGTACTATTAAAAATGATAGAAGAGTTACAAAAAAAGAAATTGAAGCCGGGAATTATTTTGAATGAACTCGGAGACACCAATGTCGAAAGTCATTTATTTAAAAAGGAAAAAGTGTTTGAACTGTTAAATGGCTGTATTTGTTGTACAATTCAAGACGATTTAAAGGAGACAATGCAACAATTTCTTATCGAAAATGAAAAGGAACCGGTAGATGTACTTTTAATTGAAGGGACAGGTGTCGCAAATCCCCTAGAAATCAAGGAAGTGCTTTTAAGTATACCTTTTATAGACTATTTTGAATTAATATCAATCATTACTTTAGTGGATGCAAGTCACTTTTTGGATTACCAAAGTATTTTTTCAAGTTCCAGAGAAGTGCGTAAATTATTAAGTGAACAATTGGCAAGTGCCAACGTTATTATATTAAATAAAACAGACCTTGTTCCTATTTCCCAACTTGAAAAAATAAAAGTAAAACTAACTGACAACGTGGGAGCTGAAAAACCGGTGTTTCTTGCGAAATATGGGGAAATCGAATCGGAAAAGTTATTTGAAAAAAGAATGCAAACCGTGTCAATTAATAAAAACTCTCTTCACAATGACAATGAGGGACACCATCATCATGCAAACATTCAAGCGATCAAAATTGAAGACTTGCCAAAATTCCATTCAAAAAAATTAGAAAATTGGCTAAAACAACTGCCGAAAGAGGTGTTAAGAGGTAAAGGTGTTGTAGAAATAGAAGGAGAAAACAAGTTATTCAACTTTCAATTTGCATCAGGAAAAACACATTTTACGGGATTGCATAGCAAAAACATTACAAAACCAGTCATCATCCTAATAGGTATGAATATAAATAGAAAACAAATTCAACAGTCATATGATCGCTATTTTAATTAATTAGATTGGAGTTTGATGATGGGGGAAGCGCTCAGAAATGCAATAAAAGATGGAATTGGTTTCGCATTGCTGCTACTTTTCGTCTTTCTGTTTCTGTTTATCGAGCAGTTAGACTTTCAGGACAAGCTGGTTATTTCGAATGATTGGCTAAATGTAAATACGATTTTTTTAAGTATTTTATTAGAAGCCTTACCTTTTATTTTAATAGGGGTGATTGTTTCTTCTCTAATCCAGACATTTGTATCTGAGGATTTAATACAGAAGCTTACACCTAAAAATTCTATTGTAGCGATTGTACCTGTTGCCATTCTAGCCGCTATTTTTCCAGTTTGTGAATGTGCCATTATACCGATCGTTCGAAGATTAATCAAAAAAGGGATGCCATTACATTTAGGAACGATATTTTTAGTAGGTGCACCGATTCTTAATCCTATTGTTTTTGCATCTACATATTATGCTTTTCAATCAAATGTAATGATGGCATATGGGAGAATGGGGCTTGCTTTTATTCTATCGATTGTTATTGGATTAGTCGTTTTTATCATCTTCAAAAAGAGTAATCAACTAAAATGGACAACTGGTGAGCTTTTAGGAACAATACGTGGAGATACCAAAAATGGGGTAAATCGATTTAAAGCGACTTTCTATCATGCAAGCGATGAGTTTTTTGAGGTGGGAAAATATTTAATTATAGGTGCATTTATTGCCAGCATGTTTCAAACATTTCTAGACCGCAATATCCTTTTAAATCTTGGTTCTAATGAAACAACTGCACCTCTTGTTATGATGGGATTCGCCTATGTCTTGTCTTTATGCTCAGAAGCCGATGCGTTTGTAGCAGCATCTTTTGGGAATACATTTTCACACGGATCGATTCTTGCCTTTTTAGTGTATGGCCCAATTGTAGATTTCAAAAATACAATCATGCTATTTGCTTTTTTCAAACCTAAGTTTGTCATTGGCTTCCTTTCAATTGTAACGCTTGTTGTATACGTTGCTGTGCTTATCTATCAAAATATGTTCTTGTAACGGAACGGGGTTGGGATTGATGCAAGATAATCGAGATTATGGCTTTCACATTTTTTTGCGTGGCATCATATTATTAGGTCTCTCAATGCTCACATTTAAGTTATTAATTACAGGCAATATTTACAATTTTATTGCTCCTAGAATGATGCCTTTTGTCTATTTTTCAATGGCTATTTTCTTTCTTCTTGGGATCATACAAATTTGGAGAAGCACTTCAAAAAACCAAGGTGAGCTATATTGCAATTGTGGCTTTGACCATGGTCAAAATGGATCTCCGCTACAGTCACTCATCATTTATTCCTTATTCGTCATCCCAGTAATGACAGGCTTTTTATTCTCTGAAACAATTCTTGGCAGTTCTGTTGCTGGAAATCGCGGAGTTAAATACGGATCACATTTATATGCAAAACCTCCAAATCCAAATACAAGTGATCAAATTGAAGGAAATAGTAGGCAAATAGTTACGGAAAACACTAATATTCCGAAAGATGACGTTGGAAAAAGCGATGACCAACCAAGCGGCTTCATGGAAGATGATGAAGGAGCCGAGGATGACTTATTCCAAAAGGATAAAATCGTTGTAACGGATGATGAGTATACTTACATCATGAACGCCATTGATACAAATATTGATGATTTTATAGGTAAAGAGATAGAAATTTCCGGATTTGTCTATCGTGAACCTGACTTTACAGACGACCAGTTTGTTGTTGCACGGTTTGGCATGTCATGCTGTGTAGCAGATGCCTCGGTGTTCGGTATGATTGCAACTGTGGAGAATGCAAATGAACTTGAGGATGATGAATGGATAAAAGTGTCTGGTATTCTTAGCAAAACAACTTATAATGATTGGGAAATGCCGTACATACAAATTAAAAAAATTGACAAAATACCCCAGCCTGACCAGCCGTACATTTATGAGGACTATTAATTTATACTTCTTGATTTTTACTTATATTGTTCCTTTGCTATTTGGATTGTTTCTCTTTGGTTATAATCAATTAGGTCCAGCTGTTTCCACCACTGATCCGTTAAATCAAGATCAAGCCCACGCCCAGCATGTTTTTGTTTACTACTTTTGGCTAGTTATGTCCCAGCCTCATCATTATAAGAGAAGTATAGCTGTTTACGGAAATTTGATTCAAAGGAGGCGGTGTACTGCATTTGTTCGAAAATGTATAGGTAATTGGACTTCCACAATTGAGCACAATTGCGAAACATTTGGGATTTGCATGGATTGCATTAAAATTGCATAGGTTCTCAGCCGAAATCCCTTCAAACAGAAAAATGGGATGGGGCTTTGGGGAGTGAGGGGTATCACAGATAATAATAGAGGTGATATCTTTTTTAATTTTAAAGACATTTTAAAAAAATGGGTGTATTTATCTTCGATACCGATTTTTAGCAAAATCTATCCTCCTGCTTTGTCAAATTAACCGAACTAGCTTTTTATAAAAAGTATATTTAGTGTTGACCCTCCTTCAAGAGGATAGTTTATAGTTCCTTTTGTAAGTAATAAAGGAGGAAACAATATGTGCGCTCATTATGAAATAACCTTAAATGATGTAAGTAAAATATTCGGCAAAAAACTAGCGTTAGACAAGGTGTCTCTTAAAATAAAAAAAGGCTCCATTTTTGGATTGATTGGTCCAAATGGAGCAGGGAAGTCGACATTGACAAGTTTACTAGCTACTTTGTCCTTACCTGATGAAGGCACCGTAACGATCTCAGATTTAGATGTTGTTTCACAAGTAAAACAGGTTAGAAAAAAGATTGGGATAACATTCCAAGAACCTTCGATATTTACAACTGGAACAGCGTGGGACAATTTATTCATAGCCGGAAAAATCTATGATATGAACATTTCGAAAATAAAGGAGCAAGGAGAATACCTGTTAAAGGAGTTTAATTTGAATCAGGTATCTAACGATCTAGTTGGTACGTACTCGGGTGGAATGAAAAGGAAGCTGGATATTGCCATAAGTTTACTTCACAAACCAGAAGTGCTTTTTCTAGATGAACCTACAACTGGATTAGATCCTGAGTCAAGAAATACATTGTGGCAAATCATTTCAAATATCTCTCATAGGGAAGGAACCACAATTTTTGTAACGACACATTATCTGGAGGAATTGAACAATGTAGCGACTGATATAGCACTAATAAATAACGGAAAAGTACTTGATGTTGGAACACCGAAAGAATTAATTAATAAACTTGCAGCTGATCATATTGAAATTCATTATAGCAGATTAAATTCCTCAATGATTCAAAAAATAGATGAATATGTTTCTAACATGATTGAAGTCATTAATCATAAAATCAAACCAACATCATTAACAATTATTAGTAGTAAGGGGCAGCAAATACTATCTAAATTATTGAAGTTTTTAATTCGAAACGAAGTCGAAATTGAATTTAGTGAGCTTAAACAGGCTACTTTAAATGATGTTTATTTGTCAAACTTCACAGAGAAAGGGGATAAATAATGAACAGTATTTCGTTAATTTTATTGTTGGCAAAAAAGCGACTGACACCGTTAATTAAAAATCCTATCGGAATTATCATTTCAATGTTCCAACCTTTGATTTTTCTTGTGTTATTTGGGACGATATTTTCAAGTGTTTTTTCTGGATTTGGTAATTCAAATTATGCAGCATATATTTTACCTGGAATTTTAATTATGAATGCATTATTTGGCGGAATATATCTAGGTATGAGCACGTTAGATGATATGAGAGAAGGAATATTTAACAGATACTTAATTGCACCTAAGAATAATCTGGTTTTTATTGCTGGTGATTTAGTTTATATTTTTACCTTCCAAATGATTCAGTCTTTTTTATTAGTGGTTATTGGCTTTTTTATGGGCTTTAAACTACCAACAGGAATTGTTCATTCAATCATTTTTCTCATGGCACCAGCACTATTCTCTTGTGTAATCGGAACTATTTCTATAGGAATTGCCGTTCTGACTAAGAAGCACTCAACGATGATTACTTTGATGCAGTTTTTATCATTTCCATTGATTTTCTTATCATCTGCCTTTATGCCAAGCAATTTATTGCCAAAATGGATAAGTATAATATCACAAATAAATCCAGTTGACTGGGTAGTCAGAGCATCGCAATCAACATTCAATCATTCATTGGCAATGAACTACTATTTGCTGATTGTCTTAAGTCTTTTTATTACTGTTTTCATTTGTAAATCCACGTATGATGTTCAAAGAAAAAAGTGAAAGGAATATGTTGACTCTTACCTTAGGGGATACTTTAGTATAAAGAACATGGAAAGGAGGAAAGGAAATGTACACCGTTCACGAAGTTGCAAAGCTAGCTCATACAACAGTAAAGGCATTACACCATTATCACAAAATAGGTCTTTTGATACCAGAGCAAACGACAGAGGCTGGCTATCGTTTATACGGAAAAAAAAGTGTGGAACGACTACAGCAAATCCTTTTTTACAAGGAACTGGATTTTCCTCTCAAAGAAATTAAAAAATTATTAGATGGAGAAATCGACAGAGAAACTACGTTGATACAGCAAAAATATTTATTAGAACAAAGAATCAATCGATTTAAAGGATTGATCAAGACGATCAATTCTTCTATCAAAAGTGTTAAAGAAGGAGTTGATTTAGATATGGAAACAATGTTTAAAGGTTTTGAAACGGAACGAGAATGGCAAGAAGCCTTAAAAGACCAAAAAGAACATTTGAAAAAAGAATATGATTTTGATTTATCGAGTCAACCAATTCATGTAAAGTCAATGAACGATTCTGCTAGGGAAGCACAGTCATTTAATGAAGATATGATTCGGTTTTTACAAGAAGGTTTTTCTGTAAATAATCCCAAAGTGTTGGAGCGTGTAAAAGAACATCTATCTTTTTTGGAGAAAAAAGGTCATCCATCAACGCCACAAGATTTTCTAAATCAGACAGAGCTTTTTATCGTTGACGATTTTCATAGAAATATGCTTGAAGAGTGGCAAGTGGGTTACACTTATTTTCTAAACAAAGTGGCAGCGAATTATTTGGCAAATAGTAAAGAGTAGAAAATAGACATTCATCAGTTTTTCAGACGACGCAGGCATTGATGAAAAACTGTATAGTCTATAAAAGTTTTCCGCATTACGACGTGAAGTGTTTCTGCAAAATGAGGGTGGCACGGTATCGTCCGAAGTGAAAGAACGAACCAACGATTTAAACGACCGATCTGCTTTAGCAGGTCGGTCGTTTAAATGGGTATTAGATTTATGGATGCTTTCGTTGGTAAACGATGTGCTATTGAAAAACAGTTATTTTTCATATTTTTATCACTGTTTTTAAAATAAATATGTTATACTACATAAAAATAAGTATAACTCATTCACGATGAGTTTATATAATAGACCACACTTATTGTCGTAAAGAGGGTGATAAAAATTAAACCATCCGATCGCCAGGACGAAATTTAACGTTATTAGAAGTAGGAAAGAAAATGCTTAATTTCCATATTGATTCCTTGCCTGTAGTAAAGGAAGTGAAGGGGAAAAAGAATACATATTCACTTTTAGGGAGAATTACAAAAACGACGATAACAAGAGCTTATTTAGAATTTTATAGAAGGAAATTAAAAAGAAAGAGGAGCTGCTGAAAGATTGAAACGGAAAGAAGTGGTCTATGTAGTCTCTGACTCGGTTGGAGAGACGGCAGAATTTGTTGTAAAAGCAGTAGCAACGCAGTTTAATAGCAGTAAAATTGAAATTCGCAGAAATCCATATGTTGAAAATACTGAAAACATTGAAGATGTCATTATGTTAGCTAATAAAGATCATTCAATTATTGCCTATACGATTGTCATTCCGGACTTAAAAGAATATTTAGACAAAAGAGCACAAGAAGAAGGTATCTTGGCAGTTGATTTACTGGAACCATTAATCAATGCATTTGAAACAAAATTTAACAAAGAGCCTCATCATAGTCCCGGATTAATGAGGAAATTAGACGAAGAATATTTTCGTAAAATCGAAGCAATTGAATTTGCTGTGAAATATGATGATGGCCGTGATCCAAGAGGAATTACAAAGGCGGATATTGTTTTAATTGGTGTTTCGCGAACATCAAAGACACCGCTGTCTATGTATTTGGCTCATAAACGGTTTAAAGTCGCAAATGTTCCCCTAGTTCCAGAGCTGCCGCCACCAGATGAATTGTTTAATATTCCGAGAAAGAATTGTATCGGTTTAATTATTTCACCAGATAAACTAAATGAAATTCGCAAAGAGAGGCTAAAGGCTTTAGGGCTGACCTCACAATCAAATTATGCCAGCTTAGAGCGGATTCTTGGAGAATTGGATTATGCTGAAAAAATTATAAAACGTGTAGGCTGTCCAATTATTGATGTATCGAATAAGGCAGTGGAAGAAACGGCTGGATTGATTTTAGAAGTGCTAAAAAAAGAGAGGAGTTTTTAATTATGAAGAAATTTGTTTATTTATTTCATGAAGGTCAAGGAAATATGAAAGATTTACTGGGAGGAAAAGGGGCAAACCTAGCGGAAATGACGAGAATTGGCCTGCCAGTCCCATATGGTTTTACGATTACAACAGAAGCATGCAATGCATACTATGAAGCTGGTAAAACCATTCCCGCTTCTATAGAACAACAAACGCTTGAAGCCTTAAGCCGTTTAGAGGAGAAAATGGGAAAAAAGCTTGGGGATTCTGACAATCCATTACTTGTTTCAGTACGCTCTGGCTCTGTTTTTTCGATGCCTGGGATGATGGATACGATCTTAAATCTGGGAATGAATGATGAAACAGTTGCCGCTGTAGCTAAATTAACGGATAATCCACGGTTTGCGTATGATTCTTATCGCCGCTTCATTCAAATGTTTAGCAATGTTGTTCTTGAAATTGATACTTATTATTTTGAACAATTATTAGAAGAGACGCGTGAACAAAAGGGCTACCTTTCTGACCCTGAATTGACTGCAGAAGATTGGAAGGAAGTGATTGCAGGCTATAAGGAAATTGTAAAAAAACATACGAAAAAAGCTTTTCCGCAAGATCCGAAGGAACAGCTCTTTCTTGCTATAAATGCAGTGTTTAATTCCTGGAATAATCAGCGTGCGATTGTTTACCGCCGTTTGAATAAAATTCCTGACCACCTAGGAACAGCCGTTAATGTTCAAAGCATGGTATTTGGGAACATGGGGGATGACTCTGGCACTGGCGTTGCTTTTACAAGGAATCCATCAACTGGTGAGCCAACGCTTTACGGGGAGTACTTAATTAACGCTCAAGGGGAAGACGTTGTTGCAGGGATTCGTACACCACAGCCGATTGCTACTTTGCAGGAAGAAATGCCGGACGTTTACAAGCAATTTACGGATACATGCCATCAGCTTGAACAGCATTATCAAGAAATGCAGGATATCGAATTTACGGTAGAACGCGGCAAACTTTTTATTCTTCAAACACGGAATGGAAAGCGTACTGCACAAGCAGCAATTCGCATTGCAGTAGAGATGGTGGAAGAAGGGATTATTGATAAAAAGACAGCCCTTCTTCGTGTTGATCCTGATCAATTAAATCAACTTCTTCACCGCCGTATCGATAATAGTGTTGAAAAAGAAATTTTAGCAAAAGGATTGCCGGCATCTCCAGGTGCTGCGACAGGTCAGGTTGTTTTCGATGCTGATGAAGCAGAACAACTAGCAAAGGAAGGCCAAAAGGTGATTCTTGTTCGCCCTGAAACAACTCCAGATGATATTCACGGGGTCGTGGCATCACAAGCCATCCTGACGAGCCGGGGTGGGATGACTAGCCATGCTGCAGTTGTTGCCAGAGGTATGGGAAAAGCTTGTATTTGCGGCTGTGAGGCTATAAAAATTGATTTGAGAGCGAAGCAATTTACAGTTGGCAGAATTACTGTCAATTTCGGAGATACGATTACAATTGATGGGTCTACTGGTGAAATCATTCTTGGAGAAGTACCGATGATTGAACCAGAATTATCCGATGAATTCCAGCGCTTGCTTGCCTGGGCAGATGAAGAACGTAAAATCGTTGTGCGTGCCAATGCTGATAATCCGGAGGATGCGAAGAAAGCATTTGAATTTGGCGCAGTTGGGATTGGATTATGCCGCACGGAACATATGTTTATGGATAGTAAACGCGTACCCATTGTACAAAAAATGATATTAGCGGAGAACTTTGGAGAGAGAAAGGCGGCATTAGAGCAGCTTTTGCCGATGCAGCAAGAGGATTTTGAAGGGATTTTCGAGGCGATGCAAGGATATCCGGTCACCGTTCGCTTGCTAGATCCGCCACTTCATGAGTTTTTACCTCCTAAAGAAGAGCTTCTAATTGAGGTGACAAAGCTGCAAATATTGGAGCCGCAATCTGAGGAATTAAAGAAAAAAGAACAGTTATTAAAAAAGGTTCGCCAATTGGATGAGTATAATCCAATGCTTGGCCTTCGTGGCTGCCGCCTTGGAATCATGTACCCCGAAATATATGAAATGCAGGCGAAAGCGATTTTCTATGCAGCCGCAACATTGGCTGAAAGAAACATAGAAGTCCAACCGGAAATTATGATTCCACTTGTTGGTCATGTCAATGAATTAAAAGAAATGCGCCAGGTTGTTGTTGATGCAGCTAACAATGTACAAAAAGAAACTGGGAAAAAGATTGCGTTCACCATCGGAACGATGATTGAAATTCCGCGCGCTGCTGTAACAGCGGATCAAATTGCTGAGGAAGCTGACTTCTTCTCATTTGGTACGAATGATTTAACGCAAACAACCTTCGGCTATAGCCGTGATGATGCAGAAGGTAAGTTCCTACAAGCCTATGTCGAAAACAAAATTCTTCCAGAAAATCCATTTTCAGCTTTAGATCAAACGGGTGTTGGAAAACTTGTAGAAACAGGTGTTAAATTAGGACGTACAACAAAGCCGAAGCTAAAATTAGGTATTTGTGGAGAGCACGGCGGCGAGAAGAGTTCTATTGAGTTCTTCTATAAGATAGGTTTAGATTACGTCAGCTGCTCGCCATATCGAGTGCCGCTTGCACGTTTAGCAGCAGCGCAAGCAACCATTCGCTATGAGCGTAATAAAGGAGAATTTATCACAACAGTATAATTGCTTGCGTGATTTGCGTCATTTCTTTAATGATAAAAGAGAATGATTTAGGTTATCCAATCGTGCTATGAAGTGAGGGGTTTTCTCAAAAGTTGAGAATTGATACCCGTTTCTATACAAGCTGAGCACCGTTTCGGTGCTCTTTTAACATCTATATTGATGTTTCCTAGTAATTTTCAAGTTCGGAATTAATATCTCTAAGCAGAACATCAATCTCCACAAGGGCTGCGTCTTCTTCGGTTGGGAATATTGAAGGTTTAACCCTGTCTTTTTTCATTCCTACAAGCCATTCATCAATAAATTCGTATAAATCAATAGCTGCTGCCTCGAAGCCTTCCCATTCATTTTTAGCACAGTTTTCCGCAAATCCTTTTTTAGGAAAGAACGGAATAAGCATATTCCCATCATTATCCTGTGCCGTTGCCCAACCTTCATTATACAAACCCCAAACTTCTTCAAAATCGACCACTTTTTTAATAAAATACTCATATCGAATATTTGCGGGTCTATGCAGTAAAGCCTCAATTTCTTTTGTGTTCATACAAGACACCCTTTTCCCAAAAAATGGATTAGATAAGTAAATTTTACATTATTATTTTTATGACACACTAAAAGTCAGGCAGTTTTATTATGATTAGAAAAGGACTGTTTGACAATTAGATAGCCCTTGCCAATTCCGTTAAAGGGCGCGTTCTTATTATGAGGCCAATCGGAATTTATTTTCTGGTTGGCCATTTTAATGGTTTAACAGAGGAAGCCTGAGGGGTACGAACGGGCTAGTGGGAACACAATTGATCCCATCCACAAAAATGTTTCCCTTCTACTAAAGGAGTAAAGGTAGCATCCGTAGATTTTGCTGTTTAATAACATGAATCCATCCGAAAAACCTTCTAAAAAATGATATTTATCATTTCAAAGAAGTGATATACATAACTACCGGCTCCGTCGGCTTTTTAGATATGCTTTTAATACAATAAATAAAGGAGGGCACAAGTAATAATGAGAAAAGGTTTATTAGTCGGTTTATATGCGGGAGTTATTTCAGGAGCTGCCGGTGTTGCCACGGCTTACCTGTTAGGTGCTGTAACGGGCCTGTGGTTCTCCCAGTTAAATTGGATCTCGATTGCGGTTGCTTCGATCATCGCAAATATCGCCGGGGCAATGATTTTCGCAAAGTGGTTTCAAAAAACTGCAAGACCTTCAGTCTATTATGTTCTGCTGGCTGGAGGTGTCACTCTGTTGTCGTCGCTCAATGTTTTGGCTAATCCTCCGGCAGATAAATTTGGAGTTATTGCACAGCCGGTGCATGTCGTGGTCTTCTTACTTTCGATCTGGTTGGTTCCGATGTGGCTGAAACGCGGGAAGCAAGCTCAAGTTTCCGGAACCCCGATAGCAAATAATAAAGGTTAAGGTCAATGGCTCAAAGCCATGTGGTATGATAGTCCAAAATGATGAAGGTGGTAAAAAATGGCTCGCATCAGACTCCCGTGGGAAACGATGATGTTGCTTCCCCCGTTGATTTCTCTGATTATCTTTCCGCAGCAGACGGGGTACAACTATCTTTTGTTTTTTATAATCGCAACGGCTCATTTGATCAGCATTATGAATGCGAAACACCGAACCTTTTTCATCATTGTTCAACTGGTCGCGGTTGCTTTATGGGGTGCCTTCATCTCCCCATGGGAATTAAGCTTCGGCTTTTATCCCGCTTTGGTGATTGGCAAGTATCCATCCTACCGCAAAATTACTGGAATGACCGTACTCATGGCTGTGCTCTTTGCCGGGGCGGCCGGGGTCTATTTCTTGCGTGAGTCGAATCCATTGTACTTTGGCTGGTATTCGATTCTTCTCATTCTTTTCCTGTTGCCCTATATAGTGAGAATGATTCGGAAAACACACGAGATGAAATTGGGGCTACAACATGCCAATGATGAAATTTCCCGACTGATAAAAAATGAAGAGCGCCAGCGAATCGCTCGTGATCTTCATGATACGTTGGGCCATACCTTGTCTCTGCTTACGTTGAAAGGTGAATTGGTGGAGCGGCTGATTCCCCGGAATCCCGATCAAGCCTCAAAAGAAGCGCGTGAGATCCAGAATATTTCAAGGTCCGTTTTATTGCAGGTGCGGGAACTGATCAGTGATATGCAGTCCATCGATCTCGATGAGGAGTGCCAGCGGGCGGCCCGAATTTGCGAGTCTGCCGGGATTTCATTCAAAGTGGAACAGAATGATGAACTTTCAGGAGCCCCGCCGATTATCCGGAATATCCTGAGCCTGTGTCTTCGTGAATGTGTCACCAATGTCGTGAAACATAGCGGCGCGCGCACTTGCACAATCCGACTTGAAGAAGAACCCGGGAGATACATTCTGCAGGTGAGGGATGATGGGGTTGGCATTGCAAAGGAAAATCACGACCGGTTCGGCAGCGGCCTGTTGGGCATGAAAGAACGGTTATTGCTTATCGAGGGAAAACTTGAAATGACAACTGGGGAAACAAAAGGAACGAACATCACGATTATCGTGCCGAAAGTCAAGAAACCGGCGACCACGAAGGAGGGAATCCAATGAGAATTGTCATTGCGGAAGATCAGGGAATGCTTCGGGGCGCGGTCAGCCAGCTGCTTGCCTTGGAAGAAGATATTGAAATTGTCGGAGAAGCCGACAATGGTAAACAGGCTCTCCGGCTGATTCGGGAAAAAAACGCCGATATTGCCGTTCTTGATATTGAGATGCCACTGTTAAGCGGACTGGAAGCAGCGGAAAAGTTGAGGGATGAAGGAAGTAAATGCCGGGTTGCCATCGTGACTACCTTCGCCCGAAGCGGGTACCTGCAACGTGCCGTGAAGGCCGGAGTAATGGGTTATTTGCTAAAAGATACGCCCGTGTCCGAATTGGCGGAGGCGCTAAGAAAAATTTATGCTGGCCAGCGTGTCTTCAGCCCACATCTGACATTTTCCATGATGGAGGAAATCAATCCACTCACGAAACGAGAATCCGAGATATTGTTGCACCTAAGGAAGGGAGATTCCGTCAAAGAAATCAGTAAGGCTTTGTATCTCTCTCCAGCTACGATTCGCAACTACATCTCCGAAATTATTCAGAAGCTGGAAGCCAAAAACCGGATGGATGCCGTCGCCATTGCCGAAAACAAAGGGTGGCTGCCGGAATAACCTTTTTTTGAAAAACAAAACCGATATTATGATGCAAGACTGAAGAGCAAAAATCCATTCATTTTTTATGAGAGAAGGAGAAAAAAGTGCCACATGTCATTGAAGTTGAAGGCTTGACCAAACAGTACGGGGAAACTCGAGCCGTACAGGGGGTTTCGTTTACAGTCGAAAGAGGCGAAATTTTCGGTATCATCGGTCCGAACGGAGCCGGTAAGACCACAACCATTGAGATCCTGGAAGGGCTGCGGAAAAGAGATTCCGGAAACGTGCATGTTCTCGGCTATGACCCCGGCAAGGAATCCGACCGCTATCAATTAAATAAAAAAATTGGGGTGCAGTTCCAGGCCGCATCCATACAGGAGTTAATGAAGGTCAAAGAAGCGATAAATCTGTTTGCCTCTTTTTATGACACACATCATGTCCTGGTGGACATCATTGAACAATTACATTTGAAAGACAAACTCAATTCGTATTTCAAGGATCTTTCCGGTGGATGGAAACAGCGTGTAACGCTCGCTTTATCCGTTTTGCATCAACCCGAAATCGTGTTTTTGGATGAACCGAGCATGGGGCTCGATCCGCAGGCCCGCCGTGAGTTATGGGAAGTCATCTATACCCTGAAGGAACAAGGAACCACCATCCTGGTCACGACGCATTATATGGAAGAAGCCGAAAAACTTTGCGATCGGATCGCCATGGTGTGCGATGGCCGAATCCGGGCGCTTGGGAAACCGAATGTGTTGCTTGAGGGTCTCGCGACAAACTACCTGGCGTTTGAGAGTTTCGATGTGGATCTTGATGTATTGGCCGCTCTCCCCGGCGTGATTCATGTGGAGAAATCCGGGGATCAGGTGAGAATTCAAACGGAGAATCTTCAGCGTTCTGCCTACCTGGTTTTAAAGGAATGTGAAGAACGCGCTTGGAAAGTGACCGCATTCCGTTTCGAGCGAGGCACGTTGGAGGATTTGTTTGTCCACCTGTTAAAGGAGAACTCAGCGTGAATAAAATTGTGAAATTGTCGGTAATGGAGACAAAGCTATTTTTTCGAGAAAAAATGGCTGTGTTCTGGACTTTCTTGTTTCCGGTCCTGATGATCGGGCTCTTCGGGGCGATGTTTGGAAGCGCCAAAATTGGTGGGATGACTTACAGCAATGCTTACATCCCGTCCTGGATTGCCGTGAACATCCTGACTACTGCGTTTTTCGGAATCGGAACAGTGATGGCCAACTATCGTGAAAAGGGCATTTTGCGGCGCTACCAAGTCACAACCGTGCGTCCTTGGATGGTGTTATCAGCGCAAACTGTGCAGGGAACTGTTATTTTTGCCATTAGCGCGGTCATCATTCTCATTTTTGGATTCCTTGTGTTCGACTTACATGCACCGAAATATTTGGGGAGCACCTTGTTGGCCATCCTATTAAGCTTGGCTGCCTTTTTCCCGTTCGGTCTGTTGATCAATTCAATTGCCAAAAACGTTCGGACGGCCTCAGCTGTCAGTTCACTTGCGTTGAATTTGATGATTTTTCTATCGGGAGCGACCATGCCGATTGAATGGATGCCAGACGTGTTGCGTATGATCGCTTACCTCATTCCGCTTTACTATGTCATTGATTTAACAAGGCAAACCTGGAATTCCACACCAATTTGGGAAAATGGCGTGGATGTCGCGGTTCTCATTGGTGTCGCCATCGTGTCAATCATTTTGTCCTCACGGTTTTTCCGCTGGAGCGGGGAATAGGATGATCATGTTTGAGAATCTTTACAAAAATACGTTTTTTATTGGGCAAATTGTAGCACAGGCTGTGGTAACAACACCGTTAATATTTGAAGGAATAAGCTGTTGAGCCGGGTATGAAACAAATAGGCGCGATTCGTGGAACAACAATGTGCTTGAATTGGGCCGTATTGTTGGTGCGAAACGTTCCTGACTACAATAGGATTAATTTAGTCTAAGATATGGATAAATGCATATGTGCTGGAAGGCACACGTATGGTTCTTAGGGGGGGAAGGGGATAGTAATATTCCTGACCCACCCAAAAGCTGGCGATCACTTCAAAAGCTTACCTATCACTATAGTAACAACGTCAGGTTTAAAAAAAGGAATTAAGTTGTTCTGTAACGAATTATGTTTAAATGGGTTTTTTAAGGTTCAGATGGAAGACCCAATAAAATAGATTCATGAAGGAGAGAAAAATTTTGTCAGTATATTCATTTCAAGCAAAGCTATCAAATGGAGAAGAAATTAGCCTGGATACCTATAAAGGAAAAGTAATGTTGATTGTGAACACAGCCAGCAAATGTGGATTTACACCTCAATATGAAGGGCTCGAAAAATTATATGAAACGTATAAAGAAAATGGATTTACGGTCTTAGGTTTTCCATGTAACCAATTTGGAGGTCAAGAGCCAGGAAGTAATGAGGAAATTAGCAGCTTTTGCTCTTTGAATTACAATGTGGCATTTCCTATCTTCCAAAAAATCGATGTCAATGGGGAAAATGCACATCCATTATACCAATACCTGCGGCAACAGGCCCCAGAAGATTCAGATTTAGATAAAGAGGGATCACTCTACAAGCTTTTGCAGGATAAGATGCCAGACCTATTAGAAGGATCAAAAATCAGATGGAACTTTACAAAATTTTTAATTGATCAAAATGGCAATGTCTTAAAACGCTTCGCACCGACTACGAAACCAGAAGATATAGCAGGGGATATTGAAAAATTATTAGCAAATTAAAAACTAATAGAAATAAAAGGTGGATATTTAATATTGAAAAAGGTCTTAGCAACCTCCATTACTGCCATCCTTTTAATAGCGGGTTGTTCTGAAAATGAACAACAAGATTCTTCCAATGATTCGGAAGATACAAAACAAGAAGAATTAACATCGCCTGTTGAAGATCTAGAAGTTATTGCGGAAAATCTGGACGTTCCATGGTCCATCGAAAAACTAGAGGGTACATTTTATTTAACAGAAAGATCAGGAAGCATCGTTAAAATAGAAGGGGGAGAAGTAGAACGGCAAAGTATAGAGCTTGAGCAAAAGATATCAACGGCTTCAGAGGCAGGGTTACTTGGATTTGTACTCGCTTCTGATTTTTCCGAATCGAACCTAGCCTATGCCTATTATACGTATGAAGGCAATGCTGGACAATTTAATCGTCTCATAAGGCTTCAATTGGAAGATAATGTGTGGAGGGAAGAGAGTCTGCTTCTTGACCAAATTCCTAGCGGCGCTTACCATCATGGAGGTAGACTTAAAATAGGGCCGGACGGAAAACTTTATGCAACGGCTGGAGATGCTTCTGAACGTGAAATAGCACAAGACCTCAATTCATTAGGTGGTAAAATTTTAAGAATGAACCTAGACGGATCGATACCAAGTGATAACCCATTTCCAGACTCTTACGTCTATAGCTACGGGCACCGCAATCCTCAAGGGATGACTTGGTCATCGGATGGCACGATGTATGCAAGTGAGCACGGTGACAATGCAAATGATGAGGTTAATATTATCGAAGCGGGCCAAAACTATGGCTGGCCGATTATTGAAGGTTATGAAGAACAAGAAGATCTGATTTCACCACTATTCACTTCTGGGAATGATGAGACTTGGGCACCATCCGGAATGGATTATGATGATGGAAAATTGTATGTTGCCGCATTAAGAGGATCTGCATTATTAGAATTTGACCTTGAAAAGAATGAGCAACGAGAACTCATAACTGGACTTGGTAGAATTCGAGATGTGTTAATTGAGGATGAATCCCTTTACTTCATTAGCAATAACTTGGACGGCCGGGGAAATTCACAGAAAAATGACGATAAGTTATACAGAATATCACTTTCCCGATCCAAATTAAGTAAATGAAGAAAGTTGTTGAAAAATCAAGTGTTAGTCTATCCATAGTTATTAAAGATAAGCTGGTTATTATTATGGATGCAAGAGCAATTATGAAAGAACTAAAAAGGAAAAACGGGGGTTTTGAATTTTGTTATTTTCAAAACCGCCCTTCGTATATTAGCTGTCTATATAGTTTTTGCTCTCCAAATAAGCAACGGTTTTTTATGTTGCATAAGGAATAAAGAAATATCTGTATACGCAAAAAGTCAACTCCCATTTCTCAAAACTTCATTCTGTTTTACAAATAATACTAAAATCCAATATAGTAATGATTGATATTATAGTTGTCGACTATAAAAATTGAGATCGCTGTTGGTTTACATCTCCTGCTTGTAAGGGATAAGAAGAAGCTTTTTTGACCTTTTGAATGTATCTAGGTTTTTACAACTTAACTTTTTTCCTTCTTTGAAGTATTGTCACATAAATAAGTGATACAATTATAGCAATTACACCGAAAATTGTTAGCGCAAAAATAGCATTCCAAATGGATGTATTCGTATAAAAAATCCCAAAAAGTCCATCAGTAAAATATGTTGCTGGTAAAAATGGACTTGCCCAAGTGTAATATTTTGTAACGAGTTCAATTGGTAAAATGATTCCACTTGTTAAAACTTGAAAAAGGAGCAATATTATGAGAATTCCAATCCCAATAAATGAAAATAGGTCAAGGAATGCTTGAATAAACACACTAAACATATAAAATGTTATAGTTAAAAATAACCATAAGGTTACATAATTCGCTGTAATTTTTACATCAAAAGTGTTTAAGACAAGTATAATTGCTAATGGGTAAAGCATGGAAGCCACGATATTTAGCAATTGTTTATGAAAGAATATAGGCCAGGCAGATAATTCAACTTGAATAGGCATTACTTCCTTTTCATATAAAAACGAGCGGATCAACGCACTAACAAAAATTGTTAAAAAAATGAGTAACGGAAGTACAGTGTTTAAACGATGGTTATTCTCATTTATTTTTAAAGTATTTTCACTAATACTTTTATATTTTAACCCTTCAATTGCTTGTATCACGACTTCTTTTGACTGCAAAAGCGGTTCATTCTTAGGAATTGTAGATTCAATATTTAAGTAAAATTCCTCGATTCCAGCAAGTGTTTTCCTTTTTGTTATTTCATACGCATTTTCATTTAATAATTGGGTTATTTCTTTTGTGGCATCTTCCATGGCAGATTTTATTGCAGTTTGTCGTGCTTCATCAATAATATAAGTAATTTCAGAATTTCCTTTTTTTAATTGTGAAGTAAAATCTTTTGGAATCTCAATGATCATATGCGCTTCTTTGTCCTCAAGTTGTTTCATTGCATTATCAATACTTGTTTCTTCAATTAGAGTAAATGGAGCATTTTTTTCAATTTGTCTAGAAACTTCCTCACCTATATCTGTATCCTCATTTACCATAAGGACAATTATTTCATCAACATTTTCATCTATATTATTAAAAGCAGGCAAATAAAGGTATAAGAGTATAAGAGAAAAAACTATAGGGATCAGAGTGCCCAATAAAAGCTTTTTATTCTTATATAAATTTTTCATGTCGTAATTCTCCTTTTTAATAATTAACAACATGTTGTTGTTTGTTATTATAGATGAGATATAATAACAAACAACCGAATAATTTTACCTGTTTGTTGTTTAAGGAACATTACGAATAATACTGTCTGTAAATGCATAAATAATCAACAAAAATGGAGGAAATGTTTTATGGAAAAATCTAATGACTTGCGTGTCATCAGGACAAAACAGCTGATAAGAGATGCATTGTTAACTCTTATTAAGGAAGTGGGATTGGAGAATATTACCGTTAAGAAGTTAACGGAATGTGCACAAATAAACAGATCGACATTTTATGCACATTTTTATGATAAATATGATTTATTGGAGAGCACAATAAATGATGAGCTATTATCGTTTGTGGAAGAAGCTGCACCAAAAAGTGAAGAAGAATTAATAGCAACACATTACCCGAAAGCATTTTATTTAAGAGCCGCGCAATATATTTATCAGCGGGCAGACTTTTTTAAAATAATGATGGGGGAAAACGGGATTCCTTCCTTCCAACAGCAGCTTCTGCAAATTATGAAAAAGTACATGGCGGAACGTCTAGAAAAATTCCATCCCCAACTGGATAAAATGGAAATTCCTAAGGAGTTTTTTATTTCTTATGTTGCTCATGCAAATATTGGAGTTATTTCATACTGGTTAGAAAGCGGAATGCAATATTCACCGCAATACGTGGCAGAAAAAATGTCAAACATGACTGTCGAGGGGCCATTAAGTGTTGCGGGCATAAAATAATTAAGTGAAAAAAACATTTTGTAGAAAGATACAATCATTTGGATAAATATTTACAAGTAATAAACTCAGGAATACCTCCAAATCCTGTATATCCCTTCTAAAGCCTCAATCTATATAGATCTGCGACATACATCCCAAATTTTATTTCATCAGCATTCACTTTCAAACATGCCTTATTAGCATTTTCTATACAGGTTTTGGCAGTTGTCTCTGCCACATCATAGGCATTATTATCTTTTAAGAATTAACACCTGTAATATTTGTTTAAGAAAGTGGAATGGTATAATGTGGTCTATACATTTAGAATATATAAGCCAAAATGTTTTAGGAAAGGATAATTACGATTGCAAGAATATGTTAATAGACAAGCCTTGATTGATGAAATTACTAAAAGAGCAAAGCTATTTATTGATGAATTCCATTCTGTCAATAATCTTCATAAAGATGTCTTTGTAAATGAAGTTGATAGAACGCCATCCCAGATGATTGCCTACCAATTAGGGTGGTTGAATTTAATATTATCATGGGAACAAGATAATAAAGATGGAAAAAATGTAATAACACCGACGCCAGATTATAAATGGAATAATCTTGGTGGGCTTTATCAGAGTTTTTATGATAAGTATGCAGAGTATTCGCTTGAAACATTGATTGAGATGTTTAACCATGATGTTAATAAAATAATTCAATTAGTAAAAAGCTATAATGATAAAGAATTATTTGAACAAGGTGGCAGACAATGGGCGACTTCAACACCTTCCAAATGGCCAATTTGGAAATGGATTCATATAAATACAGTAGCGCCATTTAAAACCTTTAGAACTAAAATTAGAAAATGGAAAAAGATTAGAGGAATAGTGTAAACCAAATACAAGTCACATTAAATACACTTCCTGATATTCAAAGAGAAGATATAAAATTTTCGGTCTACCACGGTCATTTAGGCTGTGGTATTTTAAATTTATGGAAACAAACATACTTAGACAAATCTTTTAGAAATAAAGGTAGCTTATGTCCAATAACAAAAGCATATTTAGAAAGGGCGATTAACAATCTCACCGGTATCCAGGCATCGAAAAAAAGCAAGAAAAAGAAGATAAGCCACCAGCTTAAATCAGTCCAAGAAACAGAGCGTCAGCTATGTCTGCTTAGTGTGTCATGAAAAAGAAGAAATTCTTTTAAGTGTAGTTGGGGATTTTGATTTGATGGATGATGGTGATCCAACAACTCCTCCTATGTTTTCATGCGAACAATGTGGAGGAGAAATGTACCCTGAGTATTATAAAGGAGTACATGGTGTAGAGTACAAATTATCGGATGTTCTCTAAAAAAGGACCGGGCCGCTTTTTGCCCGGTTTTTCTTACTCTGCTAGACCATTCGATTATTCATTACGGATGATTTGATTGATGCCACCGACAACAATTTGTTTAAAGACTTCCGTATTATCCTCAATCCCTTGTTTCGATTTAATAATCTCAAAAATATCCTTTACTTTTCCGTCTATAATTAATGTTAGCCCATCTACCTCTTTCCCATTCTCCCCACTTTGAAATTTTTCTGCAAGAATCGTTAAAACGTCATCGCTCATTGTGAACCTCCATAAAATTCTTTAATCTCTTCGTTGTACGCTTCTTTTATTAAATCTACACTTTATATTGCCTTAAATAAGCTAAATAATCCCCCGCTGTCTTTTTATCAACGATTAAAAAATTGCTTCGGAACTGTAAAAGCTCGGCAACATCGTATTCAAACCCATTTTTGATAAAATCATTTTTCCTTTTCTCTAAATCTAAAATCCAACAATCTCTTTCCGTAACATACCAAGAAAATTCGCTGTTGTATTGAACACCAACGATAATATTTTCTCCATATTTGGGGTTTATTTGCATCAATTCGACCTCCCCTATTTAATTACCTTTCGATTGCTTCCATACTCCTCAATCCAATGAACCCATGGCTTAGGCAGCTCATAACTTGTGCCAGGTGTTGTTGGATCGACAATTTTGGGCGCAGTTCCACCTTGATTTTCAATATTTTTCAGATAACCATCTTGTGGTATACGGTTTTCTTTAATAAAATCATCAAACCATTTTGGCACTTCAAATTCAATGATTTCCCCGCCCGGTCTTTTTGTATCTCGAAAATACTTTGCATGCTCGAAATTATTCGCACTTACATTAAGGTTTGCCTTCTTGGTATCTAATACTTCAGCGTACTCTAGTGCCGTCGACTCCATCTCTTTTATAAGCATCTCCAGTTTGAAAGGATCAATCTTGATCACCTCGGTCTCTCTCCTTTCCTTTCGTGTTCTAAACGAAGCCGTTCAGCTTCAATCTCTTCGATAACTAGGTCTCGTTCGCTTATCAGAAGATTGATCCAATTTTTTAATTGCTGACGAAAGTTTGACACTTGATTTGTGAGGGCACGAGAGTGAGCCGCATTTTGATCCGCCTCTTAAATTTCCTTCCCAAGTAAATCGAATTTGGAATCCTTGTGCAAGAGCGTTTGACTGAAAAATAGATTTTATTCATATGGAATTGGGTAAGTAAGAAATATAGTATAAATTAGGAGGAAAAAGGAAAAATAAAATAAATAAAAAAGGTAGGAGTGTGTTAAAGTATGGATGATCATAATGAAGGCCATAAAAGTGTACGAAGTGTAGACGAAGGAAGAATTCACATTGCATCTGATGATTATCTTCGCTCAGATGAAGAGGAGTTTGAAAGACGAAAGGCAAAAAAATCACGCAATAACAGTCGTGAAGGCTGGCCGGAGAATGATGATCGCTTTTTAACGGATGACGACCCATTCTTGGATCCGGGCTTTCAAGACCGCTTATAGTCAAAAAAGATCAAGGAAAGTGCGAGAAAATTGGCAAGCATGGAAGGCAATAAAAAACGAGGGAAATCAATTGAAAAAGTAGATGACGAAACAAAAGGTGCATTGGGTGGTACGGGTATAGTCGGGTCACTGGAACGGAAACGTAAAGACAAGCCTACAGATAAAAAAAGAAGGAAAAGGCGTGATGAAAAGGAAGAACATGATAAAGACACATCATCTCCATAGAGACGATCCTTAACGTGTTACTAAACGTCAAGGATCGTCTTTTTTTAAGAGATCAGAAAGTATAAAATTTTGGGTCTACCACGGTCACTTTGGCTGTGGTATTTTCAATTTATG
>NZ_QCZG01000039.1 GCF_003097615.1 Pueribacillus theae | reverse complement strand
TATTTGGAAAATTTAGGTGGGGGACTTTTCAATTAACATTTGGGGTAATTTTGAGTTGACAAATACAACAGAGTGCTCACTTCTCTCACAAAATTCATCCAGAAGAAATTGGGATTAAAGGTGAATGTGGAAAAGAGTAGAATCACACGTCCCAGTAAAACAAAATTTCTGGGATTCGGTTTCTATTACGACTCTAATAAGAAAAAGTTTCAACCAAGACCACATGGGAAGTCGATTCAAAAATTTCAAAGAAAACTGCGCCAGCTAACGAAACGAAATTGGGGCATCCCACTAGATGACAGAATTGACAAGTTAAAACAGGTTATTTTCGGTTGGGTCAACTATTTCAAGATAGCCAACATGAAGAAAACTCTTGGAGTGATAGACGCCAAACTTCGCTCAAGACTCCGGGTAATCATTTGGAAGCAATGGAAGAACAACAAAAAGAGAATAAAATCCCTCGTCCAACTAGGAATACCAGAAGAGGAAGCCAAAGGCATAACTTACTGTCGAAAAGGCTACCGTTTTATTGGATTATCGAAGGTTGTACAGAGAGCAATGTCCAACAAGCGGTTAAGACAAAGGGGAATTCCCTTTGCCCTAGACCACTATCTAAAAGTACACACTGATATATAAATTGAACCGCCGTATACGGAACCGTACGTACGGTGGTGTGAGAGGGGCGGAAAATTTAATTTTCCCCTCTACTCGATTTTAAAAAACAAAATTATTTTGAATCCTAACGACAGTTTACTGCGTCTAAGTGGTAGATGTGGGTAAGTAAGGAGGTGCGTATTTACATAGAAATGGAGAAAAACCATCAAATGATCCTACTGGAACAACTCGTTGATCGTTATCAAAAGCAATTAATCAATTTTTCGTACACTTATGTCAAGGATTGGGGTAAGGCGGAGGATATTATACAAGAGGTTTTTGTGTCTTGTTATAAGCATTTGAAATCCTTTCAAGAAAAATCGTCCTATAAAACATGGTTATATACCATTGCTAGAAATAAAAGCATTGATCATTTAAGGAGGGAGCGTTTTAGCCTTTTCCACCTCAATTTACATGAACGTTTCAAGTCGAATGAATTGTCTCCGGATGAGGTCGCTGTCGCGAGTGATGAAAAACAGGAATTATCCCATAAGGTTCTTTCTCTCCCTGTTAAATACCGGGAAACGATTATTTTGTTTTATTATGAGTCGCTTACCATCCAGGAGATTAGTGAATTGACAAAAACAAAAATGTCAACGGTGAAAACGCGCTTGAGAAGGGGAAGGGACTTATTAAGACAAGCCTATGAAAGAGGTGAAAAATCGTGGAGGATAAACTGAAGCGATTAAAGGAGATCATGGATGATTCGATTTTTAAAGAAAACCCTGTTTCTCATAAAAACAAAGAGCGGATTTTTGAACGTATTGAAAAAGGCGAAATGAATGACGGGGTGAAAAACATTTTTGCGAAATGGATGAGTAGAGGAGCAGTGGCTATTGTTGGTGTTTTCCTGGTTTTTTTCCTTTGGGATACGGTAGGTAGAGAAATTATAAACTCTCCCGGCAACCAACAACAAGACGTTCCGGCGGTGGATCAAAAAAAACATGATACCGATGTGAAACAAGATGGCGAATTGAATCCTAAACAACTACGATTTCATGGAGAAAGTGATAACTGGGAAGTACAATACCTAGCGACTGTAAAGCCAAAAGGCAGCAAGTCGGGGACGCCGGTAGGCAGTGAAACGGATTATCTTATATTGGAATACATCGGCGACGATCAGCCACCGACAAAAATCGATTATAGAATTGATGGATCGGTAAACGAAAACAGAGAGACTGATGTTCCTTTAAAAAATGGTGTTGGTGTTTCAGACTTAGGTGGTTGCGAAAATTGCGCTATTGCAACAGAAAATCATGTGATGGATGTAACGATTGAATGGGCTGGGGAAAGTGAAAATATAAAATTAAAGAGTAAAGAGTTTGATAAAAAGTTGAATGAATGGATTTCAGAATCCTACAAAATTCTTTCAGAACCGTTGGACGATCCAAGACTTAAGAAAGCGAACAATGATGAGGGTTTCGAGTATTATCTAAAGTCTCAAGCCATCAAAGAGAAATTAGGCGAAAGAGCGAATTTTGGAGAACTTGATAAAGATAAAAGTAATATTTCTCTCCTTACGACTGCTATATCTCACTTGCAATTTGTCCGGACGTCACACTTAGGTTTAAATGGGGAAGCGATAGAAGCGACGGAATTAGTCGATAAATGGGAGCCGATGGATGAGGAGATGAAACAATTATATGAATATTTGTACCAAATTTTTCACGATCTCGATGTCGGGGTGAATCAAAACGGGGAAGGGGAAACATACGGAGTGACCCATTTGTTGAATGGTGATAAGGTTTCGGAAATGGAAAAATTTATAAGTGGGGAATAATATTCAAAGAGCGGTAAAAGTTCGCGGTGTGAATAATTTGAGGGAGGGGACGTAAGGTCCTCTCTTTGCTTTGCGAGTATTAGGTACTCTCAAAATCCTGTTGTGGCTGTTCAATTGCCATGGTTAACAGCTAATGTAAGCGAAGCGCCGAAGCCTAGAGGTTTCGTCCTGGGGCGACTGTGACCATCGCCTTATCGTTCCGTTCATTCAGAACCGGGGACGATGACCTTGCGGCAGCCGGTGTTTTTATTGCCTGTACTAGTCAAAAGTAAGTGAAACTGTATTAATCTACAACAAAACAAAAACCCTTATACACTAATGGTTTAAGGGCTATCTGTTATAATGAAAAATAATCGGGATGACAGGATTTGAACCTGCGACCTCATGCACCCCATGCATGCGCGCTACCAAACTACGCTACATCCCGATGAGTCAATTATAGTCTACCATACTTTTATATTTTTCTTAAATAGGCGAAAAGACCCCATACTTAAGTAGAGGGAAGGGTGATAGCTCATTGAGAAGGGTTGGGATGAATCGCCTTCAGACAAGAGATAGCTACTTGTCATCTCAACTGTCCGACTGCTCGAGCACTATTTAGTAACTTATAAAAACGGAACACGAGTACCATCTCCTTTGTCTCCTTATCAAGCGTTAAATCCTCAAAATGTACGGGAACAAATGTTTGTATTTGAATTTTTAAAATGTTAAAATAGGAATAGTTGGGAAGGAGGTGAAATCAATGTTAGTAAAAAAAGCCTATAAGTTTCGCATCTATCCAAATAAAGAACAGGGAACAATGATTAACAAAACCATCGGATGCAGTCGTTTTGTGTTTAATCATTTCCTTGCGAAGTGGCAGGATACCTATAAAGAAACGGGAAAAGGATTAACATACAATACGTGCTCTGCAGCGTTACCTCAGTTAAAAAAAGAATTCCCTTGGTTAAGAGAAGTAGATAGTATCGCAATTCAATCATCATTGAAAAATCTTTCCGATGCCTATACTCGATTTTTCAAGAAACAAAATGATGTGCCACGCTTTAAGTCTAAAAAGAATAAGGTTCAATCCTATACAACGAAACAGACAAATGGAAATATCGCAGTTATTGGAAGTAAAATGAAATTACCCAAAATTGGACTTGTGAGGTTTGCCAAAAGCCGTGAAGTGGAAGGGCGTATCTTAAGCGCTACTGTTAGGCGAAATCCGAGTGGAAACTATTTTGTGTCGTTGTTAGTAGAAACAGAAATACAAGAACTACCGAAAACTGGATCGTCTGTCGGTGTGGATGTTGGGTTGAAGGATTTTGCAATCCTTTCCACGGGTCAATCATTCAGAAACCCTACGTTCTTCCGCACGTTAGAAAAGAAGCTAGTCAAAGCACAACGGGTTCTTTCTAGACGAAAGGAGTTGGCATTAAAACGAAATTGTAAGCTGGAAGAAGCGAAGAACTTTCAAAAACAAAGGCGTAAAGTGGCTCGTATCCATGAGAAAATCACAAATGCGAGAACGGACTATTTGCAAAAAATTTCAACCGTAATCATTAAAAACCACGATGTGATTGGTATTGAAGATTTGCAAGTGAGTCATATGCTTAAAAACCGCAAATTAGCAAAAGCAATTAGTGAAGTATCATGGTCAGAGTTCAGAAGAATGTAAGCGTACAAATCAAAATGGTATGGCAAGCAAGTCATAGTCGTGGCTAAAAACTTCGCTTCCTCTCAACTTTGTTCATGTTGTGGATACCGAAACAAAGACGTTAAGAACCTAAATCTTCGTGAATGGGAATGCCCATCTTGTGGCACACATCACGATAGAGATATTAACGCAGGACAAAATCTAAAAAATGAAGCGATAAGGCTTCTAACTGTTGGAACGGCAGGGATAGCCTGCTAAATATCTGTTCGATAGAGCGGAGTTCGTAGGAATCCCCCACTTCAAACAGCTCGTAAGAGCGTTAAGTGGTGGGTAGTTCAAAGAAAGCCAACTTTGTTATAATAGGGATGATACTAAATATATTGGAGATAGGAATATGACAGTTAATGAATATATGAACCAATTAAAAAAGCGTGGATATAAGAAGACTGATAAGCGTGAAGAGATGATTCGGATATTTGAACGGGAGAAACGCTATTTATCTGCAAAAGAAATGCTTCACTCTATGCAGTCCACTTTCCCTGGATTGAGCCTTGATACAGTTTACCGGAACCTTTCGTTATTTGAACAGCTTGACATCGTAGAGACAACAGATCTAAATGGAGAACGGATTTATCGTTTGAACTGCTCAAAAGGCGATCACCACCATCATCTCATTTGCTTATCGTGCGGGAAGTCGAGATTAATTGACATTTGCCCACTAGATGCGCTGTCTGAGCCCCCGAGTGAGTTCGTAATTACCGATCATAAATTTGAATTGTACGGATACTGTAAAGAATGCTGCTAACCGCTGGAAAATATACCGAGGGAAGAGAAGTATGAGGATAGGATGCGCAACCATCTTTGGAATGTTTTTAGGCTTTATAGGCTATGGCCTGTTTTTATCTTGGGGGATTGATATCGTTGTCGTTTTTGTCGCGCTTGTCGCCATGCTAGGGTTGATTCTGTATTACCGTTTAAAAAACAAAAATGAGGAAATTCCGGATACACCAAAAGCAAGCAATGAAGAGGACAAGAAGGAAAGGGAATCTCCGCAACTTGTCCTGCAGGATCCGGATACTTTGCTTCAAAAATTTCGTATGACACATCAGGAAGAAAATGGCCACTTAATTGAAAGAACGCCTTTACATGAGGATAATGAAGCTTTTACAAAAGCAGTCGAAGAATTAAAAAAAGAAACGTATAAAGATGATTCACCGCGAATGCAGTGGATAAACCAACTTGAGAAAGACACAAAAAAATTAGTTGAAAAGGCACAATTGAAAACGAATGGGCCGGTCATGAAGCGGGTAAATTCTATCTTTATTTTGCATGGCTTTTTATACATTCGTGTTTTTGTGAACCTTATCGACATTTCAATCAAAATGGAACAGCTGGATCGAATGCATACTGAACGGCTTGATCAGTATTTGTCATCGATTTCCAAAAGTGAGTATGAACGATTAAACCGTGTCATCGCTCTCCATTATTTAGATTTATTTTTATCTGATCATGCGGTTTCGGTCATGTTTACTGATACATTTTCACGAAGGTCATTTACCCAGTCTGTGATGAATGGACTTGGTTTTGGCAAGCAGGAGACACTAATGCTTCAGGCAATCGAAACAGATACGGAATACGTGCAAGTGCTTCTTGAACAATTGCGGATGGAGAAAAGCAAAAAGCTTATCGATCTTGCAAAAACAGCTTTTGAAAATACGGAAGCCCCGTTAAAAGAGAAAATCATAACTGAATTAAACAGCCGAGCTCTATAACGGACTTGGCTTATAATGTTCAGTCTGAAAAATTGAATTTAGACTTCAGCCCATTTTTTAGCCCTTCATTGTACCCTTCTTCATATACTTTTCTAAGCGCGCGCTGCAGCCGTATAACTTGTAAATCATAATCTGTTTTATTTTCTTTTTTTAATTGAATGATTGTAATTTCCTGTTCGTTTTTTAACGCTTTATCTGCAAGTTCTTTTGCTTCTTTATAAAATAAGCGCATACGATAAATCGCCCCTTTGTTCTTAATATAGAATGATTTGTTCTCATTATAGAATATAACGGTAAATTAGGCAACAAAAAAACCAGATCTGTTTTATTTAAAGAACAAATCTGATCACGAAACAGTTTGTTTTACTTTTGCTGGGTTGGTGGCTCTAGTTGCTGTCCTTACTTTCAGGAGGACGGCAAGAATAATTCCAACGGCAAGGAATGCGGAAAGCATGAGGAAAGCCCTTTTAAACCCTCCGAAGTCTTCAATCATCCACCCGGCTATCATTGGTCCCAGCAATTGTCCGGAAGCGAAATAAAAGGTGACATAGCTGAATGCGATTGGCATATCTTTTGGTTCATCGACTTGTTCAAGACTCGCAGCCTGCACAAGGGTAAACAACCCGGAAATCGTCAAACTCAATAAGATCATATGAAGGGAAAAACCAATAAATGACTGTGAAATTAAAGCAATGGACATGGAAAGAAAGCTTAATGAGACCGTAATTAAAAGTGAATTCATTCGGCCGATGCGATCAGATATGTATCCCCAAAAAGGACTGCTGAAGATGGAAAAAATGCCGTTTACTGCGACCAATTTACCTGCTAAGCTTGGCGAAATGCCTGATTGGAGCATAAAACTCATAATAAAAATGGACTGTGCGAGATGCGTTAATCCGACAATTCCATAAATGATGCCGATAATAATGAGATTCGGGTTTTTAAAGATTTTTATAGCGTGCTGAGAAGATACGTTCTTCTTTTTATCATGTTGCTTCATTTTCATGTTCGGTGGATCTTTAATAAAAATAGCAATCAGCAATAATGTAATGAGTCCAGCGAAAGCAAAAAATCCCCATGATAAACGCCAGCCTTCGGAAGATAATCCACTTAAAAAAGGAACGAGCAATCCTGTAAGCAGACCTCCAATTCCCACACCGCTTGTCATTAACCCTATCGAAAGCCCTCGTTTATCTGGAAACCAGCCCGTCACGATTGAAACTAATGTCGTAAAGGTAAAAGCCGTTCCAATGCCTAAAAGAAGCATAAAAAAAATAGTCATTGGAAAATTCATTGTTATCGAGAGGCCTATAAAGCCGATTATGGTGCACGAGACACCGAAGAGAATCGTTTTTTTACCGCCCCATTTCACTGCAACAACACCTGCTAGGAGGACGAAGGCTAAATATCCTAAAGAGGTCACCGTTCCAAGAAAACCGGATTGCTTATACGTTAACGATAAACCATCCCTCATATACGGCAAAATCACGCCATATGACATCCGGGCGAAAGCAATCGCAATCATCATCGTGAAGGCGCCAATCACCACATACATCCATCGTTTTTTAGATGCTGTGTTTTCCATCATCATGGTCTCCTTTTTTCGAAATAACATTCCGAATATTATAGGAAGTCTTGAAATTAATTATAGTATATTCCGAGGCGCTTCGTCAAAACAACAAAAATTCTTTTTAAAGTATTTTAGTATAGTAATTTTTCGGAAAGAAAAAAATAAACTTGGACATTTAACAAGTTTATTTAGAAAAAAATGTTATTTATCTTTGTGGGCGAGATAATTATAGATCAACTGATCAAGTTCTTTGCTGCATTTTAATGTTTCAGAGCTTGTCAACCCAGTATTTTCTCCGTACATGAGCATTTCTTTTCTCTTTTTTTCGATATTTTTTAGCATATAATCACCTGATTTTTCCTTTAAAACAAGCATCTATAATTGTCCCTTTCGTTATAATTTCCCCGTATAAATGTTAAGCTATAAACACATTACTCGAAGGAGAAGCATTTGTAAACACCTCTGACAATGTTAGACAAATTTTGCATTGAACATTTTGTGAAATTTAGTATTTTAACATAAGAAATAACGTTACCGATTTTCAAAAGTTAGTTTTAAAAGGTTTGCTTGTATGTAAGAAAGGTAACAATATGAAAAAAAGAGTATTGGAGGGAACACCATGATCATCCAATGTGACAAGTGTAAGAAAGAAGTAAAAGATGAAATTTTCATGTTTCAAAAGGGAAAATGGTATGCAGGCCACGAATGGTGTATGATGCTGCTTAAAGAAAAGTATCGGGATATAGGTGAAGAAATAGCCTTGGAAAAAGTAGAATAACAGCGGTTCCTAAAGACGGAACCGCTGTTTTCTTTATCTGTTGCCTTCATTATTACCAAAATCCAGGCCTTCCAAAGCCTCCTGGAAAACGGCCGTATCCATAGGGGGGAAAGTAGCCTGGATACCCGGGCCCGAAAGGCCTTCTTCCAAAACCGTAGCCTGGATACCCGTATCCATAGCCGCCTCCGTATCCACCATAACCAGGAAATAGGAAATTGCTAACCAACCCCCCCGCCAATCCACCAGTGAAACCGCCCAAGAAACTTCGATCATCTTCACCATAGTAATCTATAAATTCAGGTTCATTCACGCCATAGTGCTCCGGATAAGGAAAATTCATGAACACTCCTCCTCGTATCATTAAACTCCTACACTAAATGATATGTATTTACCTAGTTTGTGTAAGGGACATTCGCGGAATTTAATCAAAATTACCGGATGAAAGTGTATAACTCTTCTGTACGAGGCGCGACTTTATGCTAAAATGAATGTAAGAATCGTTTTTGGAAAAGGTGATTTTTTTGGATAAGGAACGTGAGAAAAAAAAGAAAAAAAATCAAGTCCCATTGAGGATGAATATATTATTTCTTATTGTGTTTCTTTTATTTTCAGCGCTCGTGCTAAGGCTCGGGATGCTGCAAATTGTTGAAGGAGAGAAATTCATCCGCTATGCGGAGGCGACTGAAAATGTTGTAGCAAAAACTAACACGCCAAGAGGGGTGATTAAAGATAAAAAAGGCAATATCATTGTTGATAATGACCCAGTTTATAACCTAGTGTATACAAGGCAGCCTAATATTTCTGGCGAAAGCTTGCTTCAGACGGCGAAACTGCTCGCGCAAATTATTGATAAAGAAACAGACAAAGTAACAGAACGCGATAAAAAAGATTATTATATTGTCTCCCGCGGCCAAAAAGAGCTTATTGAAAAAAAGATTAGCAAAAAAGAGCGGAAAGAAGTTGGGGAAGATGGGCTTTATAAATTACTTCTCAATAAAATTACGGAAAAAGACTTGGCCGAAATCAGCAAAGAAGAAATGGAAGTCGCTGCGATTTGGCGGGAAATGAACACAGGCTATTCACTTTCTGAACAAGTGATCAAAGAAGATATTACAAAGGAAGAATTCGCAGTCGTTAATGAACATTTAGCCCAATTACAAGGGGTAGACGTACAAGTAGCTGGCCATCGATTATATCCTTATGGCGATACGTTAAAGGCGCTTCTCGGAGGAACAGGAAAAATCCCGAAGGAAAAAAGGGATTATTACGCTGCCAGAGGGTATGACCTTAATGACGAAGTGGGTACAAGTGGAATCGAACTTCAGTATGAAGACGTTTTAAGCGGTATAAAAGAAAAGAAAAAGTATTTAACGAGCAGAACAGGTTCAGTCATCAACGATCCGGAAATTATTCCCGGACAGAGCGGAAAAGAACTTGTCCTAACTGTTGACATGGACTTACAGAAAAAAGTCGAGAAAATTTTAGAGAGTGAAATCCGTAAAGTCGGCAGTGCAAGAAGCGCTTATGCTGTTGTTGTGAATCCAAAGACAGGCGAAATCTTATCGCTTGCGGGTAAAGCGGTTAAAGATGGAAAGATGCAAGACGATCTTTCAAGCACGTATTTACAATCATTCATGCCGGGTTCATCTATTAAAGGAGCAACGGTTTTGGCAGGATTTATGCACGGAGTAACGAAGCCGGGAGAATATATTTATGACCGTCCGTTAAAATTTAAAGGTGGTACACGAATAAGTTCGGTTGGTGGAGCAAAGGGGCCTGTTAATGAAATTTCTGCTTTAGAGGTTTCATCCAATATTTATATGTCGTATGTTGGCATGAGGTTGGCGGGCTACGGGTTCGATTGTTCTTGCTGGACAGGCGATAAAAAGGGTGAAGAGGCATTCAACGATGCGATTCAAAAATTTCGCGAATCATTCCATCAATTCGGGTTAGGTGTTGAAACTGGAATTGATCTGCCACACGAAGAGACGGGCTTCAAAGGTAAGAATCCACAGCTTGGAAATGTGGCTTACTATGGGTTTGGGCAGTATGATACATTTACTCCACTTCAGCTTGCTCAATATGTTTCAACGGTTGCCAATGATGGAAAACGTATGAAGCTGCATTTAGTGAAAGAAGTGAGGGAAGCAAGCACAGATAGTGAAATTGGAAAACTCGTAAAAAGGTTTGAGCCAGAATTGTTAAATCATGTGAATGCGAAGCAGAATCATTTCGATCGTGTCCAGCAAGGGATGTACCGTGTAACGAAAGGTTCAAGAGGAACAGCTAGATCATTTTATAAAGGCTTGCCAGTCGCTGGTAAGACAGGTACTGCTGAGGTAGGAAAAAAAGGAAGTGGGCTTGAAAACCTAATGTTTGTCGGCTATGCGCCTTATGACGATCCTGAAATTGCATTCTCCGTAGTCGTTCCAAACGTTAGAGGAAAAGGGAACGGAATTAACAACAAAATTGGGCAGGCAATTGCCAAGGCTTATTTTGATATGAAAGATAAACCGTACACCTTAAATACAAACGGGGACGAGTCTGAGTCGGACAGCGAATCATAACTTGCAGATCCAGTCTTTAAAAAGGCTGGATTTTCTATTTTGCAAAAAATTGATATGATAAAGGGAGACTTCCATCAGTGGGAGTTCTACAGGACAATTATCAGGGAATAGATGCCCGTTGCCCCGTGATAAAGGGAGATTGGCAGCACATTGTTTTTAGAGGAGAGGAGAAAGTGCATCTAAAACAAGCATTTTACTCAGGGATAATCGGCAGTGTTTTAGGTTTGTTCATTGTCCTTATGACAATGACGCCAATTGGAAGGATAATGGATTTAAAGCTCTTTAGCTATGCAATGGGGGCAGCTGGGATCTTTTTCTCTGTGCTTGCCTTGATTGGTTGCTATTTAATGAGGCGCGGGAAAGAAATTACAGCGGGATTTTTAATCCTTGTTTCCGCGGTAGGCGGAATTATATCAATGTCTTTATATTACGTAATTCCCGGTTTTTTGCTTATATTTGCGGGCTTCACTGCGATCGTAAAGAAAAAAGAGCCTTCCGCGGATGCTGAAATTAAATGATTGAAGCTGTATAAAAAAGGGTAACACTCCTGTAAATAGGTTTTACGGGAGTGAGATGGATGAAAAAACGACTGTACTATGTTTCAGTCGAGACGGGCGATATTATGCAGACTGAAGTGGACGATAATCAGCAATATTTTGAAATTGCAGCAACGGACGATGAATTGAATGAACTTAAAGCCCTTATTAAAGACTTGTCCTACCAAAATTTGTCTGTAACAGCCAGCAATATGTTCGTTCACTTTTTTGAAAACGAGAAGCATGATGAAGACAATGACCGGTATACGAACAAACTTTATCATGTATACAAGAAAATTTACGATCTTGGCACACCAAAAACGAAACAGCAGTTTCAAGAAATGAAGTAGCTTTACAATCAGTACACAGTTTTCTAAAATGGAGAGAATATGTTCTTTCGCGAGGTCTGTATAATGGCTGATCAAATGATGTTCTACGACTATTATCGTAATAAAGTTCAACTTAGCTTTTCCTGCAATCCATTTTCAAAGGATCCAAAGCATGTTTGGGTTATTTGCCGATATAAAAGCAAATGGCTGTTAACGGAACATCCCGGGAGGGGACTGGAGTTTCCTGGGGGAAAGGTTGAAGAAGGGGAAAGCCCGAGAGAAGCGGCCATTCGGGAAGTTTATGAAGAAACGGGCGCAGGTGTATCAACGCTCGTTTATATTGGTCAATATAAAGTTGACGGAAGAGCCGATACAATTGTTAAAAATATTTATTATGCGGACATTCGTGAGTTGATCGATAAAGAATATTATTTTGAAACAAAAGGCCCTGTCCTTCTCGACACATTGCCGGAAAACTTAAAAGAAGATGACCGGTTTAGCTTCATGATGAAGGATGATGTGTTAGTGCACAGTTTAAAATATATGAAAAAAAATCCCTCTTTGTTCTGTTGAAGGAAAAAGAGGGATTTCTTGAGAATTTACGTTCTAGATTTATAATACGGAACCAGGTTCTTGTCACCAATTCTTCTTAACTGGCCTCCGGCCACTGATTTTTGACTTCTGTTATACTAACGGTCCTGCCTTTTTGATTGCGTCAGAGACATTATCAAATTTCTCGAAGTTTTTCTTGAATTTTTCAGCGAGCTCCTTCGCTTTTTGATCGTACGCTTCAGGATCGCTCCATGTTTTCTTCGGTTGCAAGACGTTGTCAGGCACGCCTGGGCAATGTGTAGGAATATTTAAGCCAAAGATTGGGTCGGTCACTGTTTCGACCGAATCAAGCTCACCTTCAAGTGCTGCTTGAACCATTGCTCTCGTGTAAGAAAGTTTCATCCGTTCGCCCGTTCCGTACTCACCACCGCTCCATCCAGTGTTGACAAGGAAGACATTCGCTTCATGCTGGTCGATTTTTTGTCCGAGCATTTCAGCGTAGCGGTAGGCAGGAAGCGGTAAGAAAGGCGAGCCGAAGCATGTAGAGAATGTTGCTTCAGGTGAAGTTACACCGCGTTCTGTACCAGCCAGCTTGCTCGTATAACCAGAAAGGAAATGGTACATCGCTTGTTCTTTCGTTAACTTGCTGATTGGAGGGAGAACTCCGGAAGCATCAGCAGTAAGAAAGACAATGGTGTTCGGATGTCCGGCAATGCTTGGTTCAGCAACATTCGGAATCTTATCAATGGAATAAGCCGCTCTCGTATTTTCAGTTAACGAAGTATCATCATAGTCTGCCATTCTCGTTTTCTCGTCAATAATGACGTTTTCAAGAACGGTTCCGAACGTAATAGCATTGAAAATTTGCGGTTCTTTTTCTTTAGAGAGGTTGACTGTTTTCGCATAGCAGCCGCCTTCGATATTAAATACGCCATTATTTGACCATCCGTGCTCGTCATCCCCAATTAGCTGGCGGTGTGGATCGGCTGATAATGTCGTTTTGCCTGTCCCCGATAAACCGAAAAACAAAGCAACATCGCCTTCCATACCGACATTTGCTGAACAATGCATGGAAAGAATGTTCTGTTCAGGCAACAGGAAGTTCATAATGGAGAAAATTGATTTCTTAATTTCGCCTGCATATTCCGTTCCGCCAATTAAAACGATGCGCTTTTCAAAAGAAATAATAATAAACGTTTCGGAATTCGTTCCATCAACCGCGGGATCAGCTTTAAAGTTTGGAGCAGATATAACGGTAAATTCAGCTTGATGGCTAGCAAGCTCTTCTTGTTCTGGACGGATAAACAATTGTCTAGCGAACAAGTTGTGCCAAGCATATTCATTAAGGACAGCAATCGGCATGCGGTATGTTTTATCAGCCCCTGCAAACCCGCGGAAAAGGAAGAGCTCTTCTTTTTGGTTTAAATGGTTTAACACTTTTCCATATAGCTTTTCGAAGTTCTCAGGGCTAATTGGCTGGTTCACGCTTCCCCAGTCAACTTTATCGATAACAGACGGATCTTGAACGATAAATTTATCTTTCGGAGAACGTCCTGTATATTTTCCGGTCGTTACTTGAACAGCTCCAGTCGATGTTAACTTTCCTTCTTTTCTCTCAAGTACTTTTTCAACAAGTTGAGGAGTTGATAAATCTTTAAGAGTCACTTCTTTTTTTAGAATCTCATCGAGAAGCGTTGAAGTAACATGAGTGGTGTTCATTTACATAACCATCCTTTTAATTTAGTGTTGTATCAAATCGGAAGCTCAAAAACGGCGCGTTCCGTTCGTAAGATTGAATAATGTAGAATTAGTATAACATATATCTTGAATTAGTCTATTCTAAATCAAACTAAATTTATAAAAAATAGGAACGAAAATCGAAAAAAAGGAAGAATTTTTAGTGAGTTTTTAAATAGTATACTACATTAACGCCCAAATGGGTTCTTACTATTTTTTGAAAAATGATGTAAAAGTATGCAGTTGACTTTAAAAATAAACTAGGTTACGATGAATGTCAACGGATACTCTTATCCCGAGATGGCGGAGGGACAGGCCCAATGAAACCCGGCAACCTACACTTTTGGAGTGAGAAGGTGCTAACCTGACAGATAAGAGGCGAAAGGCAAATAACGGATGACCTTTTCCTCATGTTTTGTGGAAAAGGTTTTTTTATTTTCTCTTATAGTGCTTGTTTAAAAAGAAGGACAACGGCTTTTTGAACAACCTCTTATAGAAAAAACGAAGGCTTTCGCTTTAAACACCATATGGAGGTATGATGATGGCTAAAAAGCGTCGACTATTTACATCAGAATCAGTAACGGAAGGCCACCCTGACAAAATTTGCGACCAAATTTCCGATGCAATCCTTGATGCAATCATTAAAAGCGACAAAGATGCAAGGGTAGCATGTGAAGCAATCGTGAACACAGGCATGGTCTTCATTACTGGCGAAATTACAACGTCTACTTATGTAGATATTCCAAGAATTGCACGGGAAACGATTGAAGGAATTGGCTACACAAGAGCGAAGTACGGATTCGATGCGGAGACGTGCGCAGTAATCACATCGATTGACGAACAATCTGCAGATATCGCTCAAGGTGTCAACAAAGCGTTGGAAGCCAGGGAAGGGAAAATGGCCGAAGAAGAGATCGAAGCCATCGGTGCCGGAGACCAAGGAATGATGTTCGGATTTGCATGCAATGAAACACCTGAACTAATGCCTCTTCCCATTTCACTTGCCCATAGGCTTGCAAGAAGGCTTAGTGAAGTGAGAAAGGAAGAAATTGTTCCATACTTGCGCCCAGACGGTAAAACGCAAGTGACGATCGAATACGATGAAAACGACAAGCCGATTCGCGTGGATACGATCGTCATCTCAACACAGCACCACCCAGAAATCACGCTTGAACAAATTAACCGTGACTTGAAGGAACACGTCATTAAAGAGGTTGTTCCAGCGGAACTTATTGATGAAGAAACGAAATATTTCATCAACCCGACGGGGCGATTTGTTATTGGCGGTCCGCAAGGAGACTCTGGGTTGACAGGAAGAAAAATTATTGTTGATACATATGGAGGCTATGCACGGCATGGTGGGGGGGCATTCTCCGGCAAAGACGCGACAAAAGTTGATCGCTCTGCAGCGTATGCTGCCCGCTACGTCGCAAAAAACATCGTCGCCGCAGGATTGGCAGAAACATGCGAAGTCCAACTTGCTTATGCAATCGGTGTCGCAAGCCCTGTATCAATATCTATCAACACATTCGGAACGGGAAAAGTAGATGAAGAAACACTTGTTGCGCTTGTGAAAGAAAATTTCGATCTAAGGCCTGCCGGGATTATAAAGATGCTTGATCTGCTTCGTCCCATCTACAAGCAAACGGCAGCATACGGACATTTCGGAAGGACAGATGTTGACTTGCCATGGGAAAAGACGGATAAAGTGGATGCGCTAAAAAAAGGATTAGCGTAAATATTTGAAAGCAGCTTGGTTATGTTGACCGAGCTGCTTTTTTTGGTGAATGCCTATTTTTAGAACGCGATTTCTTTTTCAAGCATACGATACATTGACTTGGACTTAACTATTATTCAATGAAAGAAATGGTAAGGAGGAAAGCTGAATGAGTACTGAAGAAAACAAATTTCCAAAGATTTTCAACGATCAGAAATTCACCGAATTGTTTTCAATTTTTGATCAATGGTTTGAAGATCCGTTAGGAAGCTTTTTCGTGCATCAAATTAAAGTCGATATGTATGAAAGGGGACAGGACTTAATTATTGAAGCAGATGTACCGGGAGTGAAAAAGGAACAAATCAATTTAGAATGGTTTCCAGACGGCTTAAAAATCACGGCGGAAAACAGGTCGGAACTGGAAGAAACGAATCAAAAAGAAAAATACTACCGAAAAGAGCGCTTCTTTAATCGAAGAGAACGCTTTATCCCGTTAACCCTCGTTTCCTCTCCGAAAAACATTAAAGCAAGATACGAAAATGGCATTCTCCGAATCCAAATTCCTAAGTATAATCTGAAGCAATACAATCGAAAAATGATTGATATCGAGTAATTCATCGATCAGCCGCTCCTGTAAAAGGGCGGCTTATTATTCTTGATAAAGAACAACAGAAAAATGAAAAAGTAAGAAAAGTAAAGAAATTAAGAGAAAATCTAAGGATATATTCTTTTAAATGAACAAACCGGACTATTTCGCTGTTTTTTCATTTGATTTGTTCGTTATATAATCATAACGAGATGTTCTTTAAAGAGAACAAAACTAAAAACAATAACGAACATGGAGGCTTGATGATGAGACAAAGCCGCCTTAGAAAATTTAGAAAGAAAAATGTCGGCATCTACATCATTGTTCAGTTGGCTGCGATTTATTATTTGGGGTTTATTGGACTCTCACTTGTGACCTCGACAACGAACGCAGCATTTACTTCTTCGGTAAACGTGCCAGGGTCGATTCAGGCGGGGGACTGGGATTTTTGGGATAAAAGTTCACTTAAGTTTCCGGAAGGCAAGAAAAATTTTGGGTTCATCTGTAAAGGCGAGAAAGTTGAAATTTTTGCACGAATTGAAAATGGAAAAGACTCAGAGGCTATGCAAGGTCCAGTTAAATACGAAGTGTACTGGATTGAAAAAGGAAATCCGAAAAACGGAAAGATTGTTGATGAAGGTGAAGTTCCTCAGTTAGGCAGTGGTCAAACATATAAACTTACCTTCATATCGGAAAAGCCCGGAAATTACAAGTTCAAAGCGTATCAACGTGAAGGCCATCCTGGTAAAGGAGAACTTTGGAGCGAAACAATTACAGTCGAGCCAAACGAATGTATCCAGCCAAAAGAATTGGAAGAGCTGGAAACAGAAGAAGTTGAAAATTTGAGTGAAGCAGATAAGCAGAATTCGGAAAAAGAACACAATACAGAAGCCAATGATCAAGATAAACCTGAAAAGAATGAAACACAAGTAAAAGAGCAGGAGAAAGCTCCACCCGTTCAGCAAAATGAAAAACCTGAAGACAAAAAGCAGGAAGAAACAAGTCCTCAAGAACAAATGAAAAAACCTCAACCCAATGAAGAGGGTAAGCCGGGGCCGAAAGAAAAGCCACAAGAGCCAAAACAACAGGAATCAAAACCGGAACAAAAGCAGCCAGAGAAACAAGCGGAAGTAAAAGCAAAATCATTAGAAGGAAGGGAGAAATCTATTGAAAACAACAATGAAGTGGATCAGTAATTTCGTCACGTGGTTGTTATTCGCCCTCCTCATCGTGATGGCAGTCCTCGTTATCTCAATGAGGTTCTCAGGCGGCGATCAGACGATGTTCGGTTATCAATTAAAAACCGTTCTATCCGGCTCAATGGAACCTGCCATCAACACAGGCTCCATCATCGCCGTCAAACCGGGCGGCGATACTACCAGATTTAAACCGGGTGACGTCATCACGTATAAAACAGATGAAGAAGGCACGCTTACAACGCACCGTGTCATTAAAGCGGAAGGAAGCGGAGACAATCTTCGCTATGTCACGAAAGGCGATAACAATAGCGCCGCCGACATGGAACCTGTTCTCCATGAAAATGTCGTTGCTGAATATACTGGCTTTACGATTCCATATGTCGGCTACATTCTTAGCTACGCCCAGTCGAAGCTAGGCAGCGCATTGCTTCTCATCGTTCCTGGCGTGTTATTTCTCGGCTATGCCATCGTCAACATCCTTCGGGCATTTAAAGAGGTCGATGGAGGCAAAAATCAAGAAGCGAGCAACTCGCAATAATTACTTTCATTCGTTTGACTTCCGAACGGCAAGAACTGTCGGAACGGATTCAAAATAAAAAAATGGCATACCCGAAAAGGGTGAAAGGGAGGATTTATTATGAGTATTAAAAAGAAATTAGGATTGGGAGTCGCATCAGCAGCATTGGGTTTGTCGCTTGTTGCAGGGGGAACATTTGCCTATTTTAGTGATACGGAGATAACGGAGAACACGTTTGCAGCAGGTACGTTGGATTTATCTGTAGACCCTTCAACAATTATTAATGTGAATAATTTGAAGCCGGGAGATTGGATGAATCGTACTTTTAAATTGAAAAATGACGGCACTCTTGACATCTCTAAGGTAATCTTAACAACAGATTATGACAATGAGGAATTAGCAAAACATATAAGGGTGAATTTCCTTAGAAACCTTGATAAAAGTGGAGTTGTAACGCCAAATGACATTGTTTATTCAACGACTCTCGATCAGCTTAAAGGAACAGCTCCAGACGCTGTACAAAAGAAAATCTGGTCACCTTTTGGCGAAAATAGCGGGCTAAAAGCAGGGACGAAGGATGACTTTAAAGTACAATTTGAATTTGTAGATAATGGTAAAGATCAAAACCATCTTCAGAATGCGTCATTAAAATTAACTTGGACGTTTGAAGCTAAACAAACAGCTGGAGAAAGCAGATAATCGAGGCGGGGCAACCCGCCTTTCTAAAATTGCAAAAGTCATATTTTAAGAGGTAGAGCTGTGATAAGACCAACTTTCATACAACTGATCACCATGTATCTAGGCCTTGTTTTATTACTCTTTGTTTTCTTCCCTACCGGAAAAACAGGCGCTGATGAAAGTAAGCCACAAATTGATCTATCACTTTCGCCTGTCCAGCAATTATTTAACATTCATAATATGAAGCCAGGAGATTGGATGACGCGCACACTTACCATCCAAAACAAAGGAAACCAAGATTTCATGTACCAGTCAGGTGCATATTTTATATCAGGATCTAAGATGCTTTACAATCAGCTTGTGATGACAGTGTCCGCGGGCGATGAAATATTATATGAAGGAAAACTGAGCGGGTTTAACGGATTTGAAAAAAGGCCGCTTGCACATCTAGAGGAAGAAGAATTGACGTACACGGTTGAATTTCCGTATGAATCCGGAAATGAATTTCAAGGATTAACGACGAAGGTAGCTTTTCACTTTGCTGCAGGAATGCTTCCTGAAAAGGTTACTGAGTCTGTTGGCGCGGTTCCAGTGAACGGAGATCCTTCTAGTTTTGGTTCTGCTCTTCCAAAGACCGGGGAAATAAACCCTATCATTTTTTATCTAATAGGTCTTGCGCTAATCGCCGCAGGAATCGTATTGTACCGAAAGAAAAGAAATCCATTCATTTGGATGACGGGAAAAGGTAGAAGCCAATGAAGGCAGCGGCTATTATGTTGATTGCTGCCGGGATCGTTGTGATGTTCTATCCTTTTCTCAATCATCTTTATGCTGCACAGAAAGAAAAAGAGCTTATGCAGGAATGGGAGACAGGGCAAATGGATGCTGCCCGTGAAAGCTTTATTAAACTCGATGAAGTCTATCGAGAAAAAGAGCAAGAAGAGAAGGATACCCAGTCAGGTTCTCCGATAGGAATGCTTACGATTGATAAGATTGATTTAACGCTCCCGATTTTGGATGGGGCCGATCAAGCGAATCTAAGAGTCGCTGCGGGGAAACTAGAAGGGACGGACCATCTTGAGGCAAAAACGGGGAACACTGCGATTGCCGCACATCGAAGCTATACATATGGCAAGCAATTCAATCGGTTGGATGAGGTAGAGGTAGGCGATGAAATTATCGTACATTCCACAAATAATAAGAAAACATATACGGTTTTTAACAAAATTGTCGTGGAGCCGACTGATGTTTCCGTTCTTGAAAGCAAAGCAGGTGAGAAAATGATTACATTAATTACGTGTGAACCGATTCGAAAGGCGACGCATCGTCTCATTGTCCAAGCAAGATAGTAAAAAAGAGGCTTTTTTCGTGATCATGCAAAAAAGTCCTCCATCTTTCCGTTTTCCTGTTGTTCAAGTGCTCTGTTTATGTAGTTTCTCACTTCTTCACAAGACATTCCCAGCTTTTTTGCTTCAAGCATTAATTCAACCCATTCCAGATCCAATGCATTTTCCATTCTAGGCCCCCATTACTGCTTTTTTCTCTTCCCCCGATTTCAAAAATTTAATGTAGCCTTATCATTGCTGAATTTGTGTCTTTGTCATTCCCGCTTTTTCGATTTCATAAATGAGTTTCATTCATTCCAAGATCAAGCGAATGTTTAGCTTTTGTTCATTATAACAGATAAATGGTTCGTTTTAAAGAATAAATGTAAACAATAAAACTCCCAATCAGGGAGTGTTTGTTTACTTATTTATTAGACTGATTTATGCGCCACCTGTTGAATTCGAGGAATTCACGGAACTGTTCCTTGCTTACGCCAGATTCCATCGCTTCGCGGACAAGTTCCGCCCATTCTTCATCAAGCTCTTCGTTGTCTGGATTCGCGTCTTGCTCTTGTAAAAGAGATTCTACCGTTATATCCAAAACAGCGGCTATTTTTTCAAGAAACTGAATGGAGGGGTTTGATTGGATATTTCTCTCGATTGAACTTAGATAAGATTTGGCAACACCTGCACGTTCTGCAAGCTCTGATAATGACAGCCCTCTTTCTAAGCGAAACTTTTTAACTTTTTCACCAATCACCTGACATCCCTCTTTTAAATATAATTTTGCAGATTTTCCTTTTTGTTAAGAAAGTATAAATTTGTCTCTTACGCAAATTTAGACCAATCTGGCTAACTTCCTAAGAAAGAACGCGCCAGCGTTTTTTCTTATTATACAGGTTCCCCTTCATTCTGTAAATTTCAATGGAGAAGATGCGACAGAAGAATCATTTCTTTCTTTTCCTGTTTGTTTAAAAAAATGGCGAATTTCATCCGGAGTAATGTTTAACCGTTTTGCTGCCAGCATTAAATTGATCCATTCTTTGTCATCACTGTTCTTTGTTTTTGCAACCATGTTTTCCCCTCCAATGATTGTCAGCTTCCAGGTAGTCCAGCCATCATAGCTAGTTGTTTCTAGCCTTAGACCCGTGACTTTGCGGCCTTGCTTTTCAGCGAAGTGTGCCTTTTTCTGAAGGGCTTAAAATGGTTTGTTTGTAGTAGACGTTATGTACTATTTATTAATATCCTGATTATAAAGTTTATTTTTTAAAAATGTTGTCGCTTTCTGTTTGGATAAAAAAATTATCTGGTATGGTTTTGCTGCTTAATTATTTGTCATAGAGATTAAAAAAAGTCATAATGGAAGTGTATTGGACGCTAGGAGGGAATGTGAGTGGATAATGTTGCGTTTCGAAATGCAATGAGTAAATTTCCAACGGGGATTACTATTGTCACGACAGAAATAGATGGGGAAATCTTTGGAATGACTGTGAATGCTTTTATGTCAGTGTCACTTGATCCGAAACTCGTTGTCGTTTCCATTGATAAAAGAGCAACGATGCTAAACGCGCTTCAAAAAGCAAAAAAATATGCGGTCAGCTTCTTAAATAAGGATCAAAAAGAATATTCTATAATCTTCGCCGGGCAAAAGGAAAGAATGCATGAGGTTGACTTCGTCCGTTTAAATCATTTGCCTGTTATAAAAGATGCTGTTGCAGCTCTAACATGTCATGTTTATGAAGAACATGAGGCAGGGGACCATATTCTATTTTTTGGAGAAGTGACGGAAGCATCCTTTGCGGATAAACAGCCGCTCTTATATTTTGATCGAAATTACGGAGAGTTTAATAGGTAAACAGCGTTAAAAAACTTCAGGATTCGAAAATAATCCTGAAGTTTTTCTGTTACCGTTATTCTTCTGTTTTAAGAGCTTTACCACGGCGCAACCGTCCGTAAAACCCCCACTTCAAGACTTTATGAAGAATCGGAGAAGCCTAAGTGGGGGTAACGGACGTTAATTCCCTGGTAAGTCTCGCTATTAATCAGTGGGGAATGAAGACCCCCCCACTGATTCAAGTCTCGCTTTATAGTATTGTCCCTTCTCGACATATTCTCTGCGTACTCTTGCCATTTCTTTTAAATCATTTTCATTTAATTCGCGGACGACTTTCGCTGGCCTTCCGAGAGCGAGCGTATTTGGAGGGATTTTCTTTCCTTGAGGGACGAGGCTGCCCGCCCCAATGAAGGCACCTTCTCCGATTTCAGCTCTGTCAAGAATAATCGAGCCCATGCCGATTAAGGCGTTTTTTCGAATGATAGCACTATGAAGAATGACTTGATGCCCGACAGTTACATCGTCTTCGATGATAAGCGGGTTATTTGGGCTTTGATGCAAGACAGAGTTATCTTGCACGTTCACACGGTTTCCGATTCTTGTCGGCGCGACATCGCCGCGAATCGAAGTATTAAACCAGATGCTTGATTTCTCGCCGATGGTTACATCGCCGGTGATCGTTACATAGTCAGCAATAAAAGCGGTTTTGTGAATTTCAGGTTTTGCGTCATAATAAGGATAGATCATTGCAATATTCCCTGCTTTCTGAATTAATAAATCATGAAAGTTGATTACATTTTCTATGTAAATTTTAACAAACTTTTGAAGAAAGGGGAATGGATGTGAAAAGATTTAGGGCGTTGCGTGAAGCGGAAGGGACAATTGTCATTGTCCACGGTGCCGGGGAACATTCCGGCCGGTATGAGTGGCTCATCCGAAAGTGGAATGAGAGCGGCTTTCATGTCGTGACAGGCGATTTGCCGGGGCAGGGGGAATCGCCAGGAAGGCGGGGGCATATCCAATCTTTTCAAGACTACGTTCATACAGTTGAGAAGTGGGTGAAGGAAGCGTCATCCTATGAGGTTCCTGTTTTTCTGTTTGGCCATAGTATGGGTGGGCTGGTCGTTATCCGAACGATGTTAGAGAGAGAATTGCCAATTAAAGCGGTTATCCTTTCATCGCCTTGCCTTGGTCTTGTAAATTATCCTAAGAAACCTGTAGAGGTTTTGTCTAAATTGCTCAATGTTACGTTTCCGAAAATTCGCTTTGATTCAAATATAGAGCCAGGGGTTGGCACGAGGAATGAAGAAATGAAAGCGAAGGACGAAACGGATCCTCTATACAACCGTAAAGTGTCTGTCCGGTGGTACCGGGAGTTAAGAAAAGCAATGGCAAATTCCCATGAACAGGCGGGGAAGTTTCCCAATGTACCACTGTTGCTGCTCCAGGGTGGAGATGATCGTATCGTTGATATAAAGAAGGTCAAGTCGTGGTTCAACCAATTGCAAATCAATGAAAAAATATATAAAGAGTGGGACGGGTTGTTTCACGAGGTTTTTAACGAACCAGAGCGGCGTGCTGTATTTGATTACACGCTCCAGTTTGTCAGGCTTCAGCTTCAAATGTAAGTGAAAGGAGTAAGCCAATTGAACGTTCCTTCTTATGCGTGGACATTAATGCCAATCGTTTATCGTGATGTGTTGCCAAACGTGCACCGTGAGCTAAAAAAATGGAAAGAGAAAGCATTGAAAATTCCTGATGAAGAACTTAGAAAACAAGCATTGAACAGCATTCAAACAAAAACATTCCATTGCGAAGGCGGGGCCATTCTTGCGTTGCTTGCCCGTCATAAGAGAAATGAGGCCATCCGTTTCATTGTCGCATACCAAACGATTAGCGACTATCTTGATAATTTATGTGACCGGAGTACATCGCTTGATCCGAATGACTTTTACTCTTTGCATCAGGCAATGTCTCATGCATTGACACCCGGAAAAGAACCGATTCATTTTTACCAATTCCGTAAAGAACAAGATGATGGCGGTTATTTGAATGCGCTCATCGAAACGTGCCAAAATGTTCTGGCAATGGTTTCCAATCAAGAACAGATTGTCTGTTATACGCATAAGCTAGCTAGCTACTATTGTGATTTACAAGTGCATAAACATGTAAAAGTGGAGGAGCGTGTGCCACGGCTCGTCAAATGGTTTGAGACATACCGCGGGAATTTACCGGAAATGAGTTGGTTTGAGTTTTCGGCGTGTGCGGGTTCGACACTCGGGATCTTTTGCCTCGTTTCTTACGCACTCCACAGTGAATGTGATGATAAGCTATTATCGGATGTGGCAAATAGTTATTTTCCGTGGGTTCAAGGGCTGCACATATTGCTCGATTATTTTATCGATCAAGAGGAAGACCGTGACGGAGGCGATTTGAATTTTTGTTTTTATTATGAGAATGAAGAAGAGCTTGCCCAAAGGTTCGCTCATTTCGTAAAACAAGCAGAAAAAAGCGTCGCCGGGCTGCCTGATGCAAAATTCCATCACATGATCAATAACGGGATGCTTGGCATTTATCTAGCCGATCGCAAAGTCCGTAAACAGAAAGATGTGTACAAGCTTGCGAAGCGTATCGTCAGATTGGGCGGGCGAACAAGTCTGTTTTTCTACATCAATAGCTGGATTTATCGGAGATTACGGAAGGAATAGCCCCATAGAATCATGAGGCTAATTTTTTTCGATGGCGATGATGAACGGTGGATCGTTTGTTTTATTCATATATTGGTAACACATCACATTTGCGATTTTTTCATCGATATTTCGTGCATATTCAAGGATGGCATCTCTTTCAATTTTACCTTCAGGATGGCCATGGTAAACGACAAGGATAATGAGCCCTCCTTGTTGAAGCAGAGCAAGCACTTGCTCGATAGCGAGGCGAGTCGTTTCAGGCTCAGTGACGATTGTTTTGTCGCCTCTTGGCAAATAACCGAGGTTAAAGACGGCAGCCTTCACTTTTCCATGGACTCCTTCTGGAAGTGTATGAAACAAATCCGCATGGTTTTTGTGAAACAGGATGACGCGATCATCCAGGCCTTTTTGTTGAAGGTGTTTTTCCGTACTCTCTATCGCTTCCCGTTGGATATCAAATCCGTAAACGATGCCGCTTTTTCCGACTTGCTCAGCTAAAAATACAGTATCGCGGCCATGGCCGACTGTTGCGTCGATGGCGATGTCCCCTTCACTGAGCGCCTCGGAAAGCAATGTTTTGGAAAAAGGCAATATGCGCTGTAAAATCACTTGGCTGACACCTGCGTTTCATACCGCTTTCCTTGCCAGCTGTTCCGCCGTTCCAGCTCGGCTTCAATGGCATTCAACACGCCCCATTTTTTCAAACTCCACATCGGGCCGATGAGCAATTCGGCGGGGCCATCTCCTGTAAGGCGGTGTATGACCATGTCGGGTGGCAGAACTTCCAGCTGATCAACAACAAGGTTGACATATGTCTCAAAGTCCAGGAATTCAAGCAGTCCTTTTTCGTACTGCTTCACCATCGCTGTTTTGTGCAAGAGGTGCAGCAAATGGATTTTAATGCCTTGGACATCAAGCTTTGCTACTTCTCTAGCTGTTTCCATCATCATTTCAGGTGTTTCTTGCGGCAGTCCGTTAATGATGTGGGAAACGACTTGGATGTTATGTTTTCTTAGTTTTTCTACCCCTTCGACATAACAGTTGTAATCATGGGCACGGTTAATAAGCTTGGCCGTTTTTTCATGAACCGTTTGAAGGCCGAGTTCGACGATAAGGAATGTTCGTTCATTTAACTCTGCCAAATATTCAACGACATCCTCAGGCAAGCAGTCTGGTCTCGTAGCGATGGACAAGCCGACGACATCGTCCTGCTTTAAAATCACTTCGTATTTTTCCTTTAATTCATCTACAGGAGCGTACGTATTTGTATAGGCTTGGAAGTAGCCGAGGTATTTTCCTTCCGGCCATTTTTCGTGCATGCGGTTTTTAATCGTATGGAATTGGGTTTCAAGATCTTCGCGCCTGTCTCCAGCGAAGTCGCCAGAACCGCTTGCGCTGCAAAATGTACAGCCGCCGTACGCGACTTTTCCATCTCTGTTTGGGCAGTCAAACCCCCCGTCAAGAGGAACCTTAAACACTTTTGTATGGAACATTTCCCGCAAATAGCGATTAAATGAATAATATCGTTTATTCCCGAAATGGGATGGAATGGATTGATTCATAGAAACTCCTTCTTTCANCGTTATCACAGGACGTGATGCTTTTAGTCGAACATCTTAAGCTGTCGAATTTCTTCGTCAGCTTCGTTCTTGCGGTACTCACGTATCCTTCAAACGGTTCGAAGGTTCTTCTGCTAAAAACGTGCACGTCCTGTGCACAACGCAGAAGTCAGCACCTCCTGTGCAAGTCCGTTCCTCAGAACTTTGCTTCCTCGAACTTCTCGGCTCTTTTTGTCCTCCTTTTTGAACTACACACACTTAAAGGGAAAAAGTTGCGAATTTGCACTTTTTCTTACATAATACGTAAAATTTTAGCACGAATCGTTCTCTTTCTCAAAAACGACATTTTTGTACGTTAAGAAAGCATAAATTTGCCAGCATGGCAGAAAATCGACGTAGCAGCAAATTTTAAGTTTTAAGTATAAGTGCAACTATGCCTCTGTCTGCGCCTTATAAGGCTTGCCAATCGGCAAGTTTACTTTATCAAAAAATTAGAAAATTTTTCTTAACTATGTTATGGTTGAAAAAATAGTAAGTAAAAGAAGGGGTGGGAGATCTACAAATGCAGCCAAAATACATTACAAGTATTGACAGAATCACTCAAATTCCTGAAGAAGAAAGAGAGAAACTGAAACAGATAACTGACAAATTCGTTTTTCGTGTAAATGACTATTATTTGAATTTGATTGATTGGGACGACCCTCATGATCCGATTCGAAAACTAGTTATTCCTAATGAAAATGAACTGTCCGAATATGGTAGATGGGATGCGTCTGATGAGGATACGAATTATGTTGTCCCAGGTTGTCAGCATAAATATACAACGACGGCATTATTAATTTGTTCGGAAGTATGCGGGGCATACTGCAGATATTGTTTCAGGAAGCGCTTGTTCCGAAACGATGTGAAAGAAGCGATGTCGGATGTGGAACCAGGCTTGCAATATATAAGCGAGCATCCCGAAATCAACAACGTGTTGCTTACGGGCGGCGATCCACTCATTTTGGCAGCCAAGAAATTAGACATGATTCTTGGCCGGCTGAGGGAAATCGATCATGTGAAAATTATTCGCATTGGTTCAAAGCTTCCTGTCTTTAATCCGATGAGAATTTATGAAGATGAAGAGCTTCTCAATGTAATCCGCAAGTATTCCACTCCAGAAAAGCGCATCTATATTATGGCGCATGTGAATCATCCAAGGGAAATAACGGAAGAGGCCAGAAAAGGATTTGAGGCCCTTCACAATGCCGGGGCTATCGTCGTGAATCAAACGCCGGTATTAAAAGGAATCAACGATGACTCTGATGTATTGGGAGAGTTATTGGATAAGCTTTCCTGGGCTGGAGTAACACCGTATTACTTCTTCGTTAATCGTCCGGTTCGGGGAAATGAAGATTTTGTATTAACGTTGGAAGAAGTCTATCATCTTGTTGAAGAAGCAAAAGCAAAAACGTCCGGGCTTGGAAAACGGGTCCGCCTGTCGATGAGCCATACTTCCGGAAAAATTGAAATCCTAGCCATTGAGAAAGGAAAAGCCTATTTAAAGTTCCATCAGGCGAGGGACGGAAATTACGGGGACTTTATGATTTTGGACTGTCCTAAAGATGCGGCTTGGTTTGACGATCTGCCAGGCAATGAAAAATATTGGAAACAACCGGAGAAAAAAGTGGAAGAAGTTGTTTCTGTCAATCAAATGAGCGATATTCCAAAAAGAAGGACTCGCAGAGTACGAGTTTAAATGAATAGACCACTCCCGCCTTAGGAGGTGGGAGTTTTTAATTGATGATTGAGTGCCACAGATTGACATCCGCTCGACATTTTTCATACAATGGTAATAAAAAGTGATCATGAGAAAAAATGATAAGTTTTTCACTCTTGAAATCTCTAGTCACTTCATGTTCTCCGCGATGAAGGTTTGAACGAGCGATTTTAAATGTCAAATTAAGAGATACACGAGAAATGAGAGCTCTCATCCCTTTTGTTCTACGCTGGGGATGGGAGTTTTTTACGAGAAGAAAGCAATAGTGGTAATATTGTAAGTGGCGATCTAGAAGGAGGAAAATAGATGGCGTTTGATCATCGGGCAATTGAAGCGAAATGGCAAAAGTATTGGGAAGAAAACAAAACATTTAAAACGGAAGAAGAAGGCGATAAACCAAAATTCTATGCATTGGATATGTTTCCATATCCGTCGGGATCCGGCCTTCACGTCGGCCACCCGGAAGGCTACACAGCGACAGACATCCTTTCCAGGATGAAACGAATGCAAGGTTGGAATGTCCTTCATCCAATGGGGTGGGACGCTTTCGGACTGCCGGCGGAGCAATACGCCATTGATACAGGAAACAATCCGCGTGAATTTACAAATAAAAATATTGAAACATTTAAGAGGCAAATTCAATCACTCGGGTTTTCCTATGATTGGGATCGGGAAATCAATACGACGGATCCTGAATATTACAAATGGACCCAATGGATTTTTTTGCAGCTTTACAAAAAAGGATTGGCCTATGTTGATGAAGTTCCTGTCAACTGGTGCCCTGCTTTAGGCACGGTGCTTGCCAACGAAGAAGTAATCGATGGCAAAAGTGAGCGCGGCGGCCACCCGGTTATCCGTAAGCCAATGAAGCAATGGATGCTCAAAATCACGGCTTATGCCGACAGGCTGCTTGAAGATTTGGAAGAGCTGGACTGGCCTGAAAGCATTAAAGAAATGCAGCGCAATTGGATCGGCCGTTCAGAAGGCGCTGAAGTTCATTTTCAAATTGACGGCCACGATGAATCATTTACTGTGTTTACGACAAGGCCTGACACGCTTTTTGGCGCTACGTATTGTGTACTGTCGCCTGAACATCCGCTCGTAAAAGAAATTACAACAGAAGAACAGCAAGGAAAAGTCGAGGCCTATCAAAAAGAAATCGAGAGCAAAAGCGACTTGGAAAGAACAGAGCTTTCAAAAGAAAAAACAGGCGTATTCACTGGCGCATATGCGCTTCACCCGATCACAGGCGACAAGCTTCCGATTTGGATTGCAGACTATGTATTAATGGGCTATGGAACGGGTGCAATTATGGCGGTGCCTGCCCATGATGAACGCGACTGGGAATTCGCGAAAACGTTTGGATTGGAGATTAAAGAAGTTGTTTCCGGCGGGAACGTTGATGAGGAAGCGTACGCTGGCGACGGCATATTAGTAAATTCTGATTTCCTCAATGGGTTAAAGAAACAGGAAGCCATCGAAAAAATGATCTCGTGGCTCGAAGAAAATGGAAAAGGTGCGAGAAAAGTATCTTATCGTTTGCGTGATTGGCTGTTCAGCCGCCAACGCTATTGGGGTGAACCAATCCCGATTATTCACCTTGAAGACGGTACGATGAAACCAGTTCCAGAAGAGGAGCTTCCGCTTCGTTTGCCTGAAATGAACGAAATCAAGCCTTCGGGTACAGGCGAGTCACCGCTTGCGAATGCCAAAGAATGGCTTGAAGTGACAGATCCTGAAACAGGGATGAAAGGAAAAAGAGAAACGAATACGATGCCGCAATGGGCGGGAAGCTGTTGGTACTATTTGCGTTTCATTGATCCGCACAACGATAACGCGCTTGCCGACTCTGAAAAGTTAAAGAGATGGCTTCCAGTCGATATTTACATCGGAGGTGCCGAGCATGCGGTTCTTCACTTGCTGTATGCGCGCTTCTGGCATAAAGTGTTGTACGATCTAGGAGTTGTTCCAACGAAAGAGCCGTTTCAAAAACTTTTTAACCAAGGCATGATTTTGGGCGAGAACAATGAGAAAATGAGTAAGTCGAAAGGGAATGTTGTAAACCCTGATGACATTATTAATTCCCATGGCGCTGACACGCTTCGCCTCTACGAAATGTTCATGGGGCCGCTTGATGCGTCCATTGCCTGGTCGGAAAATGGGCTTGACGGTTCAAGGCGGTTCCTTGATCGAATCTGGCGTCTCTTTGTTACCGAAGATGGCAGCCTTAATCCTAAGATTAAGGACGAGACGGGCTCTAAAGAAATGGAGCTTGTCTATCACCAAACGGTAAAGAAAGTAACAGAAGACTATGAAGCGCTTCATTTCAATGTTGCCATTTCACAGCTCATGGTGTTTATAAATGAAGCGAACAAACAAGAAGTTCTCCCGAAAGGCTATATGGAAGCATTCGTTAAAATGCTTTCGCCTGTTGCGCCGCACATTAGTGAGGAATTATGGGAAAAACTTGGACATGCGAACACGATTGCATATGAAACTTGGCCTACGTATGATGAAACAAAACTCGTGAAAGATGAAGTCGAAATCGTTGTTCAAGTAAACGGGAAAATAAAAGCAAAACTGAATATACCTGCCTCTGCAGCAAAAGAGGAGATGGAAGAGATTGCGAAAGCAGATGAAACGATTCAAAAACAGCTCGAAGGAAAAACGATTCGCAAAGTAATCGCTGTTCCAGGAAAGTTGGTAAATATCGTTGCAAATTAATTGAGGCAAACCTGGAGGTGTTGTTATGCCCTCAAACGAAGAAATCTTTGATCTTACCATTATAGGCGGAGGCCCAACAGGGTTATTTGCGGCTTTCTATGGCGGCATGCGCCAAATGAAAGTAAAGATTATTGAAAGTTTACCGCAGCTCGGTGGGCAGCTGTCGATTTTATATCCTGAAAAATACATTTATGATGTGGCTGGTTTTCCAAAAGTAAAAGCTCAAAAACTTGTTGATGACTTGGAAGAACAAGCGATGCAGTTTCATCCGACAATTGTTTTGGAACAGTCGGTGGAGCAGGTGGAAAAACTGGCTGATGATACATTTAAACTGACAACGAACAACAATGAAGAGCATTATTCAAAGACGATTTTAATTACCGCAGGTGTCGGTGCCTTTAGGCCAAGGCTTCTTGAAATCGAAGGAAGCGAACAATATGAAGGAAATAATTTACATTACTTCATAAAGGATTTAAGTGCATTTAAAGGCAAGAAAGTCGTTGTGCTTGGCGGCGGCGATTCTGCTGTCGATTGGGCTTTAATGCTTGAACCGATTGCAAAGGAAGTAACAATTGTCCACCGCCGGGATAAATTCAGGGCCCTCGAACACAGTGTTGAACAGTTGATGAATTCCAGTGTGAACGTAAGAACGCCATTTGCGGTTGGAGAACTGAAAGGCTCCGGCGGGGTGTTAAGCGGCGTTCTGTTAAAAGAAGTAAAAGGCGACAAAGAAGAACATGTGGAAATTGATTCGTTAATCGTCAACTACGGATTTGTCTCTTCACTTGGCCCAATCAAAAACTGGGGGCTTGACATTGAGAGAAATTCAATTGTCGTGAATACAAAAATGGAAACAAACATTAAGGGCATCTATGCGGCAGGCGACGTTGTGACATATGACGGAAAAGTAAAGCTTATCGCGACAGGGTTTGGCGAAGCGCCAACCGCGGTGAACAACGCAAAAGCATACATCGATCCGAAAGCACGCACACAGCCGATGCATAGCACGAGTTTAATGGACGAAAGTAAAAAAAATCGAGTCTCAACCAAATGAAAAAAATTCATTGACCCTGCTCCGGTTTGAGTGAAGCAGGGTTTGTCATATTGTCTACATTTTTTTTAAATGATTGACTAACGTTTTCAAGAGTGCTAACAATTAAGTTGCTTACCTAACTTTCAGGCCATAAAAGGGGAGAAAATCGTTAAATGAAACTTAGTGATTTTTCAATACGGAGACCTGTTTTTACCCTTGTAACGATGATCTTATTTGTGAAAAGAAAACCATACGCTAGGCGTATGGTTCCGGAAAGCTTTCAGCGATGTATCAAAA
>NZ_QCZG01000038.1 GCF_003097615.1 Pueribacillus theae | reverse complement strand
TTGATACATCGCTGAAAGCTTTCCGGAACCATACGCCTAGCGTATGGTTTTCTTTTCACAATAAAAACCCTCAGACCATCAGTCAAAGGGATTCATTCCATTTTTTATTTTATTTAAATTACTTTCATGTAATTTATATTCTTGATCTATTTGATTTTTGTACTCTTTCTCATATTTATCCAACATATCTTCTAAATTTTGAATCCGAAGTTGCGCTTGACGTTTTATCTGTATTTCTTCCATTTCACTATTTATTTTAGATAATTCTTCTTCTAACTTTTTACGTTCGGTTTGTGCAGCATAGGAATTATCAGAAGCTAACAAATCAATTTTAGATTGAAGGCCACTCATTTCTCGCAATAAATCTCCAATTAACTTTTCGTATTCATAATCACTATAGTAACCTACTGGACTTTCTCTTCTGATTTGCTTAATTTTATTTTCTATTGAATTTACGTATTCGTCCTTCTTTTCTTTTATTTCACCTATTGCCTTTTGATGTCTATCATACTCATTGTTTAGTAACTCAATTTTAGATGGCTCTTCAATTTTTGGTTCTTCATTTTGTACCTCTTGTTCTGCCCTTTCCGCTATTTTCCACTTTAGGGAGCCCTCCAGTGGTTTATCTGTAAAAAAGTTATCGTCTGCGTATTCTATAAAAAAGGGGCTCTCAGATTTCAAAAATTTAAAAGTATAGGATCGGTCGATTTCTTGACCTGGATAAAGGTTATTAAAAAATCCATATTGCGGTTCCGAATTGCCGTTTTTAAAAAAAATTTTAAATCCTGTTGAAGTAATTACCTGGTCCTTAGTATCATTTTTTTCTGTATAATTGATTGTAACTGAGTTATGACCCTCATGTTCTGTAAAATCTATACTATTTATTCTTACAGTCATTTTATTATCAGGTGAAACATAATTAGTGTTTATTTCAAGGAACTTATATTTCTCTAATTCGGATTCTACTACCACAACGATTAAAGCAGTAACATCAGCTCCTTTAATTTTACCAATTAATTCATAAGTCCCTGTTTGTGTGAAATCAAACTTTTCAGTATCCCACTTTACAGCTACGTCATCATTTTTTCCATTATTGTAAGTTACTGTTACTGTTTCTGGAAGAACTACTTTTTCACCCTTGGTAACAACAATATCGTTAATCGGGTGTACTTTCACTATTGTTGTATCTTTTAAATCACCAGTGACTTGCATAGTCCTATACAAGAAAGTAGCAAATTGACCTCTTGTTACCATTTGATTTGGTCGAAAATCTTTTAATTGATTGGTAATTTCAAGATTAGCCAGTATTTGAAGATTAGCTTGATGTGAAGGATCTACATTTTTAAGATTTACCTTCACGTTTTTATCGTTATTATTTATTTTGTCTAAATGAAATGCCCTAACAAGTACGGATGCCATCTGCTCCCTCGTTAGTGGCTTCTTATCATTGAAGTATCCATTACTACCCTTAAAAATACCTGCTTCGTATGTAGCTGCAATTTCATTAGCATAATCATGTGAAGAATTAATGTCTTTAAAGTTTTTAAGGATTTCTTTCACATCTTTCGGCACTGGTAATTCCAACGCTCTTTTAAACAGGACTGCTGTATGTATTCTTGATATTTCTTTATCAGGTCTATACTCTTTTGTTCCATCCTTTAATGTATAGCCATTAATAATATTTTTTTCTGTAAGATGCATTATTCCCTCATAGTGCGAATTGTTTTGATTTACATCAGTGAACGTTGTTTCTGCACTAACATCTGATACTAAAAAAGTGAACAAAAAAAGTGAACATAATGAAACTATAAAACTAATTTTCTGCAATATCTTTCACTCTCCTTTTTTAGAATAATCTAACTCAATAAATATTTTAAATTAATAGTACCATATCGTTAACCTAATTGGTAGTATTTACCTATTAAAAAGGTATTGTTCGACTAATCGAATGTGTAATGGGAAACCCACTGTATCAGAAAATTGACAGGAACCAATCATTGCAAAAAGTTAGTCATTTGATGCGATTAAAAAAGTTTTATGCAACGCTACCGATTTCAACATGTAATAAAGGTTTTTCCCATTGCTTAACGGGAATATATCCCATAAAAGGTCACTTGTAGCGATTACGCTAAAGTGACCTTTTATAATAGATGCTAAAAACTTACCTGATTGTAGGCACCGTCACAATTTATAGTAATTAGGATTGATACATAACTCTTCGCTTGAATTCCTCGTATCGAAAACGGCTTTTGCGTGTAAGGCGATTTCCTTGTAGTCAAAGGCCGTATGGTTCGTGGCGATAAGAACCAAATCTGCCCGTTCCAGCATATCTGCTGTTATGGCGGGCTCGGGAAAAACCTTTCTATCTTTAAACGAGAATTCGTTAATATGCGGATCGACCACCGTCCACTTTGCCCCGCCATTATCAAGCTTGTCCAATATAGGAAAGACCGGCGATTCCCGGCAGTCGTCGATATCTTTTTTATAGGCGACGCCCAGAATTAAAATGTGAGAACCATTTAGCGCTTTTCCATCCTTATTTAATATTTCCATCACCCTTTTGATGACATAGTCCGGCATGTCATTGTTGATCTCGCCTGCTATTTCGATCAGCTTTGTATGATAGCTGTACTCCCTGGCTTTCCATGTTAAATACCATGGGTCTATCGGAATGCAATGCCCCCCGAGCCCCGGGCCGGGATAAAACGGCATAAATCCATACGGCTTTGTTGCCGCCGCATCAATGACTTCCCATACGTCAATCCCCATTTTGTTGCAGAGGATCGCCATTTCATTCACAAGGGCAATGTTAATGTTACGGAACGTATTTTCCAATACTTTTTCCATTTCGCCGACTGCAGGGCTTGAAACCCGGTGGACCTTTCCCTCCAGGACATTTTCGTACATTGCGGCAGCCACTTGCGTACAGTTCTCCGTTACCCCGCCTACCACCTTTGGTGTATTTTTCGTGTTGAATTGCTTATTGCCCGGATCGACTCGTTCCGGTGAATAGGCTAAAAAGAAGTCAACGCCGCAAGTAAGGCCGGATTTCTCTAATATAGGCTTCAGAAGTTCTTCTGTTGTCCCCGGATAGGTTGTGCTTTCAAGAACGACAAGCATGCCTTTTTGCAAATGTGCGGCGATTTCATTTGCTGAGTTTTCAACATAGGATGTATTTGGCTGTTTATACATGTCTAATGGTGTCGGCACACAGATCGCTACGGCATCAACTTCCCTAATGAAGGAATAATCAGTGGTGGCTTTTAATCGCTGATGTTTAACGATTTCTGCCAAATCCTCGTCAACCACATCCCCAATATAATTAATCCCTTCGTTAACTTTTCTTACACGCTCTTCCTGAATATCAAAGCCTATGACGCGATAGCCTGCCTTTGCTTTTTCAACAGCTAGCGGAAGGCCAACATAGCCAAGGCCGACAACCCCTATGACTGCTGTTTTATGATTGAGTCTATCCATTAGCTTTTTTACAAATAGATTATCTGCTATTTCGGAAGTTTTCATATGCTGTCTCCTGTCCTGATTGCGATGGGCTGGTTTTTTTCGGCAGAACGGTAAAAAGCCAGGGCGAGTTCTAATGCCTTTCTGCCTTCTTCGCCTGAAACAGCCGGTGTTGCATCTTGTTTCACCGCTTCGATCATCTCTTCAATAATGCGCTGATGTCCCGGTACACCCCATGGATCAGCTTCAATCTTAACTTTCAAAGCATGTGCCTCCTCTTCTGGCATTCCGTCGATCCTTATATGCTCCAAATAAACGGCATTCGGCCCGCCTATTTTCACCGTTCCTTTTTCACCGAAAATCGTAATGGACTCCTCGAAATTTTTTGGATATACAGTTGTCGACGCTTGTACGAGTCCAAGTGCCCCTGACTTAAAGCGGACAAGTCCATTTGACACATCTTCAGCCTCAATTTTTCTAATTCGGGTTGCTTGCATACTATAAACTTCTTCTGCCTCACCCATAAACCAAAGCAACAAATCAACGTTATGTATCGCTTGGTTTAATAATGCACCGCCATCAAATTCCTTCGTTCCGCGCCACGCCGCTTGGTCATAGTATTCTTGATTTCGATTCCAATTGACCATTGCATTGGCATGGCTTATTTTTCCAAGCAAGTGATGATCCATTATTTTGCGGAGCTCTTGTACAGCCGGACGGTAGCGATTCGGATGTACGATCGACAGCTTCACTTGATTCATATGGCAGGCTTCAATGATTTGATCGGCTTCTTCCAATGTCATGGCAATTGGTTTTTCAAGTATAATATGCTTTTTTGCATGGGCGGATTGAATGGCGATAGGAGCGTGTGAACCCGTCGGCGTACATATACAAACGATATCTATGTTTTCCTTTTGAAACATTTCATTCATCTCTTCGTAAGCCCTTGCCCCGTATTCCTTCACATAAAACATCATATTCTCCGGTATTTTATCGCATACTGCAACCAATTTGGCTCCTTCTATTTCCCGAATTGAATGAGCATGTTTTTTTGCGATAAAGCCGCAGCCAATAATTGCAAAGTTCATCTTAATCCTTCTTTCTAACGATTAAATCTTTTTATTGTTGGATGCGATTTGCATTTTCTTAAAGTATAATGCTTATAGAAAGTACTCAACAATTTTTGAGCATTGTCTCCATTATTATACAGGATTTTTATAAAGGGGAATAATCAATGAAGCGTATAACGATGTTAGATCTCTCGGAACAATATCACTCAATGAGAGGCGAAGTGCTGGAAACGATTGATAACGTACTCAGTTCGTCCCAATACATATTAGGCGATCACGCAAAGAAATTGGAAGATGATCTTGCACATTACAGCCACACAGCGTATGGGATTGGTGTGGGGAACGGGTCAGATGCGCTGCATATCGCCCTCCAAGCTGCCGGTATCAAAGAGGGAGATGAAGTCATTACTGTGCCATTTACCTTTTTTGCTACAGCCGGGTCCATTGCAAGGGCCGGGGCTGCCCCGGTTTTTGTCGATATTGACCCTGCTACGTTCAATATGGATGCAGCAAAAATTGAACAAGCGGTAACAGACAAAACAAAAGCAATTATGCCTGTTCATTTATACGGCCAGATGGCTGATATGAAAGAAATTATGGACATTGCTCAAAAATACAACTTGATTGTTATTGAAGATGCAGCCCAGGCAATAGGTGCGGAATATTACGGAAAAAAACCGGGTGAACTTGGCACAGCTGCTGCCTATAGTTTTTTCCCTACAAAAAACTTAGGTGCATATGGTGACGGCGGGATGATTGTTACATCCGATCGCGCGCTGGCAGAAAAGAGCCGTATTCTTAGAGTTCACGGCAGCAAGCCAAAATATTTCCATCATATTTTAGGGTATAACAGCCGTCTTGACGAATTGCAAGCGGCTATTTTGAACGTTAAATTTAAGAAGTTAAATGAATTCAACTCAATGCGCCGGGCTCATGCATCTTACTATACAGAGCACCTCAATGAACTATCGCCCCATTACGTGAAAACGCCAATCGAAAAGGAAGGCAATTACCACGTATACCATCAATACACGTTAAGGGTTGAACATCGTGATGAGTTACAAAGCTACTTGAAAGAAAAAGGGATCGATTCCATGGTTTATTACCCAATCCCACTGCATGTACAGCCTGTTTTTAAAAGTTTAGGCTACCAAGAGGGCGACTTCCCAGAAGCAGAAAAGGCGGCAAAAGAAGTTTTGTCCCTACCCATATACCCTGAATTAGCAGAAGAAGACTTGACATATATCGTTAAAACGATGAAAGAATTTTATCACTCCAAATCATGAGGATTGCATCTCCAAATTTTAACCGCTTTAGGAGGCCATGTAATGAACGACGTAACAAAAGGGAATCATGTTACCATTGAAGAAAATGTAACCTTCGGAAAAAATGTCACAATCGGTCATAACGTTGTCATTTATAAAGGGACCTGCATTGGAGACAATGTCACTATTCAGGATAATGCCGTAATTGGCAAACAGCCTACTCGTGCTAAAATATCAATCTTGCCAGCAACGGATGATTTGCCGCCTTCTGAAATCGGTTCAGGCGTCACCATAGGAACATCATCAATTATTTATGCGCATTGTAAAATTGGCGACAATGTATTTATTGCTGATTTAGCCACCGTAAGAGAACGTGTTTCAATCGGTGATTATACAATTATTGGGCGTGGGGCTGCTGTTGAAAATGACTGTGTTGTCGGAGAGTACTGTAAATTAGAGACGAACTGTTATATTACGGCCTACTCTAACATAGGGGATTATGTATTTGTTGCACCAGGGGTAATTACAACGAATGATAATTTTATGGGAAGAAGCAAGGAACGACTTGATAAATTCAAAGGGGTAACAGTAGAAACAGGCGGAAGGATTGGGGCAAACGCAACGATACTGCCGGGAAAAACGATTAAGGCAGATGGGACAATTGCAGCAGGAAGTGTTGTTACAAAAGATGTCGAGAAAGAAAGCTTAGTCATGGGCTCGCCTGCAAAGGAAGTTTCGAAAGTAAACGGCAACCAATTACTAAGAAATCAAGAGTCATAAAATGAAAACGATCTGGATCATTAATCATTATGCAAAACCTTATGAAGGACGACACTATAAGTTTGCCGAAAAACTAAGCAAAAAAAACTATCGTGTCAAAATTATTTGTGCAAGCACTTCCTATCCTGAAATCAAGCAAACTTTTTCAGCTAAACAAACGCGTCAGAACCAAGAAATAAATGGGATTTTATTTTCCTTTATTAAGGCAAGGGATTACAATGGCAATGGGAAAGACAGGTTAAAAAATATATTGGAGTTCTCTTTTCGAGCATATCAACATGAAAGAAAAGAAAAGCAACAAAAGCCTGATGTAATCTATGCATCGTCTGTCCATCCGTTGAACTGGGTTATAGGGTACGCATTAGCTAAAAAATATCATTCGAAATTAATCATTGAGACACGCGACTTATGGCCGGAAACTTTAATTCGAATGGGACGAATAAAAGAAAAAAGTCTCATCGCAAAAGCATTGTACACATTAGAGAGGTTTATGTACCAAAGAGCAGATCATTTAATCTTTACGATGCCTGGCGGCGGGAAATATTTGGAAGAACATGATATTCCATATAAACGTGTAAGCTACATTAATAATGGGGTAGATTTAGAAGAATTCAATGCCCATTTACAAAACTTTAAATTTCATCTGGACAAAAAGCCCGGTACATTTAATGTTGTCTATGCGGGTTCAATGGGAATCGCAAATGCACTTGATCAAATACTTGAAGCCGCTAAAATATTCAAAGATAAAAAGGACAACACGGTACAATTCCATTTTTTCGGAGATGGTTATAAAAAAGATGAGCTCCTTCAATTTGCGGCAGAGAATAATTTATCAAATGTTACATTTTATGGAAAAGTTGAAAAGAAATTTATTCCGTCTATTTTAAGCCAAGCAGATTTGAATATTGTGACAAGCCAAAACTTATCAATTTATAAGTATGGCGTGAGTTTGAATAAGCTGTTCGACTACTTTGCTGCCGGCAAACCGATTTTGTCGAACATCCCGACACCATTTAATAAAATAGAGGCGTATGGCTGCGGAATAACAGTGGAACCGGATTCACCTGAAGCACTTACTAAAGCAATTATTGAAATAAGTACATCAAGCTCAAAACAATATGATACGTATTGCAAGAATTGTTTAGAGGCGGCTAAACAATTTGATTTCAAAGAGCTGACGGCTAAGCTAGAAACAGTAATCAATAATTTGGGATAAGTAAATTCAAAAAAACTTCCCTGTACCTTCAGGGAAAACACGAAAGTTAGCCTCACGCCAATCTTAAGCTAATTTGAAAAGGAGCTCATCTAATTTGAAAAAAGCGTTAATTATATTAGGGACAATTGCCGGGGTAATTGCACTAGCTTTTGGGGGATATGCCTTTTACTTGTATAAGTCGATCACAGATACAGCTTCACATATTCATGAGCCCATCGATCGTGGCAGTTCCGACAAGCGAGCAGAACAAATTAATACGAGCAGCCAAGATCCGATTTCATTTCTATTGCTCGGTGTCGACGAACGCCCTGGCGACCGCGGGCGTTCTGACACAATGGTCGTGATTACCGTTAATCCGAAAAAAGAATCGATGATTATGTTTAGCATTCCGCGTGATACGCGAACAGAAATCATTGGCCGCGGTTCGGAAGATAAAATCAACCACGCCTATGCGTTCGGCGGTTCGCAAATGTCGGTGGAAACTGTGGAAAACTTCCTTGACATTCCAATTGATTATTACGTGAAAGTGAATATGGAAGCATTTAAAGAGATTGTTGATGCGGTCGGCGGGGTAACAGTAGATAATAAACTTGCATTTAAGAGTGGGGGCTATCAATTTTCTGAAGGCTCGGTTGATTTGGATGGAGATGCCGCGCTCGCTTATTCAAGAATGCGCAAAGGCGACCCGAAAGGCGACCTTGGACGAAACGAACGGCAGCAGCAAATTATTAAAGCCATTATTAAAAAAGGGGCAAGCCCTAAAATGATAACGAAATTCAATGACGTCTTAGGAACGTTGGAAACAAATGTAAAAACAAACTTAACCTTCGATGAAATGAAAGCCATCCAGAAAAATTACCGGGCGGCTCTCGGCAATACAGAGCAATTTGAAGTAAAAGGCTCAGGAACGAAAATCAATGGTATTTACTACTATATCGTCTCAGATGAAGAGAAAAATGAAATTACTGCAAAATTGAAAGAGCATTTGGAGATTGACTGACAGCGCGATTGGCTTGCGCTGTTTTTTTATGGGGTTAATTAAACGTTTGATTACCAGTCAGATGGGAGTTAATATTTGACGGAATTCTCGGATAATTTTACAATGGACAGGAAAGTAAATTTAACTGGAGGGGGATTTATAAATGAATGAAGACATGCTATTTACGATATTTGAAAAAGCGAGGAAAAATACGTTGGGGGCCGCAAAGAAAATTGCTGAGAAAAACCCAACTATTGTTGATGTGATTCCTGAAGGGTTCAACAACAATATTCGCTGGAACTTAGGACATATTGCCGCGATTTGCGATCAGCTTATGAATTTTCCTGCTGGAGAAAAACCTTTACTGCCGAAGCCATTTAATCAATCTTTTTCAAATGGCACAAGCCCCAAAGACTGGAACGATGAAACGCCTACATACGACGATATTGTCCAAGCGCTTGAAGCACAGCCCCAGCAATTGAAAGAAAGATATGCCGGCAAATTGTCAGATCCGCTTCCTAAGCCTTTCTCACTCGTTGGCATCGATTTTCAAACGGTGGGCGACTTGCTTGTCTTCGTCACATATCATGAAGGCATGCATCAGGGGACAATCGGAGCACTTCAAAAAGTTGCAAAATAATTACTTTGAAAAAACGTTAGCCCATTGAAGAGCTAACGTTTTTTGTGCATTCTAATTAATCGTTTGGATCAAAGCTTCTTCTCATTTAATTCCATCAACATCTCTTTAACAGTATGATTATGGTAAATCGTCATTAAAATAATTATGAAACTAAAGATGCTTGATAAGACAGAACTCACTGTAAGTATTCGATTTGTTTGCATATTATCACCACTTTTTCAATTAGTTTGTCTCTCGTTTTAAAAGTTATTCGATGATGTTGCAAACGTCTCGCGCCTTCGCCATTAAAAAATTTTATTCGGATTCATGATGTTGTTCGGATCAAGCACAGCTTTAAATTTTTTCATGACTTCAAGTGCTGGGCCGTGTTCTTTTTCTTGGTATTTCTGCTTGCCTATTCCGACTCCGTGTTCTCCAGTGCATGTTCCGCCTCTTGCCAGGGCGTATTCCACGATGCATTCATTAAGTATTTCAGATTTTTGTATTTCTTCTTTATTATTTACGTCAATCATAAGCAGGATATGGTAGTTGCCATCCCCAACGTGCCCGACGATTCCGCCGACAAGGCCTGATTCTTCGACGGCTTTTCTTGCGTCTTTAATGGCGCCGGCGAGATGTGAGATCGGAAGGCAGACGTCGGTTACCATCAGTTTCTTTCCGGGGTTGCCATGAATGTATGCGTAAGCGGCATTATGCCTTGCTTCCCAAAGCTGGTTCCGTGCGGCTGTGTCTGTTTCGAATTCGATTGCTGTGCAGCCGTTGTCCAGGACGATGTCTTTTGTAAATTCGATGTCTTGCTTTAAGCCGGCTTCATTGCCGTGAAATTCGAGAAAAAGGGTTGGCTGTTCGTTATAGTTTGTTTCACTGTAGAGATTGACTTCTTTCATTGAAAATGCATCTAACAGTTCGACTCTTGCGATAGGGATTCCGGCTTGCAAAATGCCGACAACCGCATTGACCGCATCGTCAACGGTTGAAAAGGATGCTCTTGCCGCCATGATATGTTCCGGAATGCCATACACTTTGAGCGTCAGCTCTGTTATGCATCCGAGGGTGCCTTCTGAACCGACAAAGATTCCATTCAAATGGTAACCTGACGATGATTTCTCAGCGAGATTGCCTGTATGGATGATTTCCCCTTCTGGGAGGACAACTTCAAGGTCGCGGACTTGGTCGCGCATGATGCCATATTTTACTGACGTTGTTCCGCTAGCATTTGTTGCTGCCATGCCGCCAAGTGTTGCATCTGCACCTGGGTCCACTGTGAAAAACAGGCCGTACTTTTTCAATTCTTTATTCAACTGTGAACGGGTGACGCCTGGCTGAACTTTAACGAGAAAATCATTTTCCCTCACTTCAAGTACTTTGTTCATGAGTGAGAAGTCGATTGACATGCCTCGGTTAGGCGGAATGACATGCCCTTCCAAGCTGGAACCGAGCCCGAACGGTATAACTGGTGTTTTGTATTGATTCGCAAGCTTGATCACTTCACTCACTTCTTCGGCACTCTCTGGAAACACAACAACCTCCGGCAAACGTGGCGTATGATACGACTCGTCCCGGCTATGCTGATCCAAAATGGTTTCATTCGTTGTGACACGGTCAGGTGCAAGCTTCTCTTTCAATTCCTCAATGAGATTCACATTAAACAGCTCCTACATACGTATTTATTTTGCTTATAATATGCCTATCCGAAAAGAAATTCAACTTAATCAAACGTTTAATTAATTCTACCATACCATGCAAAAAACCAGCTTAATCGCTGGTTTTAGTGTAATCGCTTTACGCCTAAGTACCTTGGTTTCCAGTAGCTGTTGTTCATGTCAGTGATTGTCACGCCTGTTGATGTGCCAGCCTGGATAAATTTATTGTTTCCTATGTATATGCCTGCATGGGAAGGCCCTTTATTATACGTTTCATAAAATACAATGTCGCCTACCTGCGGTTTGCTGACGTCTTTTCCTGCGTTCCACATTTGTGAAACGGTGCGCGGAAGGTTCACATTTTGCTTTTTAAAGACGTATTGGATAAAACCACTGCAGTCGAAGCCTTTTGGTGTCGTTCCTCCCCATACGTAAGGAACGCCAATATAGGCAGATGCATCAGCAACGAGATTCATGACATTAAAAGAAGAACCTTTGACTGCCTCCGTATCTTTTCCGTTTAATACATTATTAAGTTTGTTTAATGTTTCAGGCCCTGCGGCCCCGTCCACAGATAATCCGTGAGCGCGTTGGAAGTTCGTCACGGCTTGGGCAGTAATATCACCGTAAAAACCGGTTGCATTTGCGGAGAAAAAGCCGAGGCGCTTTAAATTGCTTTGGAGCTGTGCCACAGCTTGTCCCGCCGATTCTTTTTTCAAGACGGATGAACTTGGGGACGGTGCAGAACTTTCTTCTGACGGAGTAGCTTCGGGCTTGCTGGCAGGTTTTGAAGCAGCCTTTCCATTTTTAAGGGCGGAAAGTGTTTCAGGCCCCGCAATGCCGTCTACTTCAAGGCCATTTGCTTGCTGGAAGCTCCTCACAGCTTGAGCGGTCAATGGGCCATAGATGCCATCGACTGCCGACGCATGGTAGCCTAGCTGCTTAAGGCCGTTTTGAAGATTTGTCACAGCTTGTCCTTTCGAATTGATTCGAAGGATTGTTGAATTTGTTGATGATGGCTGTTCCGATGCTAAAGGCGTTGCCGCTGTTGGACCATTTGAACCTTCAAGCGCTGAAAGTGTCTCCGGCCCAACAATACCGTCTACTTTTAGCCCTTTTGCTTTCTGGAAATTCCGAACCGATTGTGCTGTTTGTGAACCATAGATACCGTCAACGGCTGCCGTATGGTATCCAGCTGCTTGGAGTTTGTTTTGCAGATTGGTAACGTCTGGCCCTACTGAACCGATTCTTAGAAGTTTATTCGAAGAACCGTTTTCCTCAGGGGCTTCTTTTGAAGATTTTACGTTGCTTTCCATCAACGCTTGAAGCGTTGCTTTATCCGCAATTCCTGTCCTAGGCAAATTGGCATCTGCTTGAAAGCGAACGAGCGCCTCTTTCGTAATTGATCCGAAATAGCCTGTCGACGTTTCATATGTAAAATAACCTTTGCTTTTCAGTATGTCTTGCAATTCTTTTACATCATTATCGCTCGTTCCTTCTTTTAACGTTCGATCTCCCAGAGCCGCCTCCCCGATTGACGGAGCCGCAAATATCGCTCCTGCCGCAAAAGCTGAAGAAATGACAAGCTTGCTTGTCCACTTATTCGCCAATTTTTAGTTCCCCCTCCCTATAGATTTTGTTTAAAAAAGCAGAAGTTTCATCATGTTTCTACCTATTTTACTATAAATAGGTAATTGTTTCATAGGTTCATACATTACATTTGTGTTACGAAGATATCATTTTCATAACAAAATAGGTCTATTATACTATTTTTACTTTGTTTTATAACAGATGGTTGATTTTTGAAAGATGTTATAATACACTATGAATAACAAAAAAACACGGAGGGATTTACAATGACGAGAAGCCCATTAGAATTCTTTAGAAATATGCCAAAGAAAAGATGTACAGAATGTGGCAAGGAAATGGAAGAAATGCATGAGTCTTACATGAATGAGTGCGAGCATTGCCTACGCAATGCCGTTGAATAAGAAAAAGCGCTGACGCGTTATGTGAAATTGGTTGAAATTGGCAATGCCCTTTCTTAATTGGAAGTTAGAAATAAGAAGTGGGAAATCGGCGAGAAATTGTTAGAGGCTAACTTTTTGCTTAGCAAAAATTTACCTTTTTCAATCTTATAGAAATCTCCAGTTTATGCACACACACACAAAGAAACAGCCTTGATATCAGGGCTGTTTCTTTATGTATTCGTACAGTTTATTGATACGTGAGCACAGCAGCGCCCAGTGTTTTTGCGGCGATAAGCATGGCTTTTTCATCAATTGAAAACTTAGGATGGTGATGCGGATACGCAATATCCCATTCCGGATCTGCCGCGCCAACAAAGAAAAATGCGCCGGGAACGTGTTTGACATAATACGCGAAGTCTTCGCCACCCATGTGAGGCTCAACGATTTCGACGTCTGTTACACCGGGTACTTTTTTCGCTGTCTCCAAAATGAATGCCGCTTCTTTTTCATGGTTTACGAGTGTTGGATAACCTCTTGTAAACTTGTATTCAAAGCTGGCGTCAGCAGCGATGCACGTCCCTTCGGTGATTTTCCCAATTTCCTTTTCAATCAATGATCTCGTTTTTTCATGAAATGTCCGTACGGTTCCAGTGAGTTTTGCTTTGTCCGCTATGATGTTAAACCCGTTGATAGCTTCGAAAGATGCAACGGTAACGACCGCTGGATCAAGCGGGTTGACGCGGCGGCTTACGATTTGCTGCAAATTCATGACGAGCTGGGAAGCGATAATGATAGCGTCTTTCGTTACATGTGGATTTGCTCCATGCCCGCCCTTCCCTTGAATCGTAATGTCGAATCGATCGGCAGCCGCCATAATGGGGCCGGATTTCGACGAAACGAGCCCGTACGGGTCTGTCGACCATAAATGTGTGCCAAAGATGGCGTCAACGCCGTCTAAACACCCGTCTTCGATCATCGCGATGGCCCCGCCTGGCGGAACTTCTTCGGCGTGCTGATGAATGAACACGATGGTCCCTTCGATTTCATCTTTCATTGCGTTCAATACTTTCGCAAGGACGAGAAGCTGTGCGGTATGGGCGTCATGCCCGCATGCATGCATCACACCGTCGACTTTGGAGCGGTAAGGGACGTCCCGCTCTTCCTGGATTGGAAGCGCGTCAAAGTCTGCTCTCAGTGCAATCGTTTTCCCCGGCTTTCCCCCTTTTAGCTTCGCGACAACGCCTCTTCCCCCGACATTTGTCTTTACTGCGTGGCCTAATTTCTTATGGTACGCTGCGATGTATTTCGGCGTTTCCACTTCCTTGAAAGATAGTTCAGGATGCTGATGGAGATATCTGCGAATCTCGACCATTTCCTCGTAGTGGCGATCAAGCAGCGAATACAATGTTTCCACAAAATCCCCCTCTTTCCATGGTATTCCCATTAAGCGCGTGTTCAAAAAGGTGCTGAATCAGACGCAAGCAAGGCAACTACGCTGAGAAAACTTCTAGCCGCCTTGCACCGAGAAAGCCTACTTCGAAGCATAGGCTATTAAGGCGCAGGCGCGATCAGGGATATACCACAGAGTACAACTCACGATAGCTCTCTCTACTTGCTCGCAGTCTCAGTATGAAAAACCGACGGAATGTACGTTTTTTGGTACATGAGTAAGGTTTTTTAACCCGTAACGAAGAGATGCGCCGCGGATTTTCGCAACCTTTTTGAACAACCTTATTAAGGACTGGTTCCTATTATTTTACCATCAAAACCATTATAATAGTATCAAACGATGACGAAGGTGGCTTTACTAATGCTTCAAAAAGAAGTAACGAAAGAACAAGTCATGCATATGGCGGAAGAATTGCTACATATGCTTGATCCTAAATTTGATACCGAACGTTTTGATCATGGCTTCAGCCTGTATCGGAATGGCAATGTCTATAATACAGAAGTGAAGGACAATACAATCAAGGCAACTGTTTTTGACGATCATCCGGTCGCTGTTGAACTTGATTTCGACTTTTTCCTTATGAGCGAGTGTGAGGCTGATGACTCCATTCCTTGCGCCCATAAAATTGCCGTCTTTTTATATGTGTATTCGAGTTTTGCCACTGTCGGCGAATTTATTTACAAGTGGAATGAGTTAAAAGAAAAAACAGAAAAAAAGCAACAGAAGCAACAAGTTAGACAAACGCCAAATCCATTGCCCGCACCTAACGTTCCTTCTGATTCGCTTTCCGATTGGCTTGCTTTCTTTGATCATCAATATGAAAATTTTCTCATTTTGAAGCAACGCGAGGTTTCTTTTTACAATGAAAATGCAAAGCATGGATATATCGTGGAGAAAATGCCGTCAACTTATTACGATTCCCTCATACGAAACAGCCCGAATGATGTGAGGCTGAAATTGATCTATACCATCCATGCGGCGGTTACTGTCATCGCGAAAATGTTGAATTACATAAAAAGCAATCATGTGGAATGGACGAGCGGCCATTTTGTTTATATGCCTTTAGAAAAGCTAAGGAAAGAAATTGAGGCGGCCACTGAGCAACTTGAAAAATACACGTTGTCGAAGAGGCACCTTCAGCTGCTTGAGGAAAGCATCGAACGCTTCGATGTCCTTTTAGAAAACGATGAGGAATTCCTCGATCTGAGCTTATACATCTACCGTACCATTTGGGCGACATTGCTTAACGAGAAAAACTGGATAAAAAAGCACGAAAAGAAAGTAAAAGACCGATTGGCGGGGATTGAAAAAACAGCGGGAGAGGAAAGCCTTGTTGTTCCCTTTCAAATTGCACTTACCCATTTTGCCTTTTTATTAGAAGATGACAAACTTGCAATGAAACGCGCCGAGAAGCTCCCGAAAGGGTATATTAGTACGTTTTTTTATATGATTGAATACACATTTTTTATGAAACAGCCTGAAAGAATGATCGTTTGGCTCGATTTTACAAAAAGTAAGCTCACACCTTTTCTTACGCAGGAAGGGCAATACAGGGCGAAGCGGGAGTACACTGATTTTCTTTTACACTATTATAATGTGTATGGTGAATTTGTACAGTCGGATAGCGCTTATGTAACTGCGATGAAAGAAATGCTGCCGTACAGCTTTTACGAATATAACGACTACCTGCTTCACATGGAAAAATACAAAGACTGGGCGGAGCTCCAGCTGTTGGTTGGTTTTCAGCCGGAGGCTTACAGCCAGAAAGACCTAAGAAAAATAGAATTGGCGGATCGTACGTTCCTTCTTCCTCTCTATCATCAAGCAGTCCAACAAGCCATCTCTGAAAAGAATCGCCAAGCATACAAGCTTGCAGTGAAAAGGCTTAAAAAACTGCGGACCCATTACCGCCAGCTAAAAAAAATGAATTTATGGGATCGGTACATTGCACTGATTGCGAAAAAACATAAACGATTGCGTGCGTTTCAGGAGGAACTGAAGAAAGGAATGCTCATCAATGATTAAAGAAAAAACCATCACACTCCAGGCCGATTTTATGGAGGACGGACAATGTTTCATATGGGCAGAAACCAAAGACCATTTCGCCATTCCGGTTGAATCCTGGGTACACCACGCTTTCGCTTGGCATGAGGAGACGTTTTTCGGCTCGGTTCTTGAAGAAACCGTTATCGACGGAAAAACAGGCGTACGCTTGTCGCCTTGGACAGCACTTGATTTCTTTGCCCGTGCTCCACAGTCTTCGCTTTTGGACATTACACTCGGCAACAAGGCGATCCTGTATCGTGCTGCTGCAAAGAAACTTTTTCAAGCGATCGAGGAAGGGGCCTTTCTCCCGGATTTTGAAAAGTGGAAAGAAGGCAAATTTGGCTGGAAGCTTTCGGAAAACAAACTTGAAAACGAATGGCTGACAGCTGCGCTCTATGACCTGTTTGAGAAAGAGAATGAGTTGCAAACGGCTTGGACAGCACTAACTGAACAGTATCCGCTGATCAAATCTGAGAATAAGGGCATATTCGGGTTTAATGAAACCTTTTGGCTTGAAAGAATCGGTTGGCGAAAAGACGATTCACCGTTTACTGTCGGGCTTCGTTTAACCGAACCTGAAGAAGATGAAGAGGATTGGGTGCTTGAAATTCTCCTTCGCGGAAAAGCAAATGCTGATCAAGTTGTTGTCTGGAACGGCGACGAAAGCGCCTTGCCGAAAAATTGGAAAGGCTCACTTGGCCGGATTCAAACGGAAAGCAATACGTGGTTTCAAACCGCGCCATGGCTCAAGGGTGACAATAATAGCATCAGGACAACGCTTAGTGAAGCGGAAGCATGGCTTTTCTTAACAGAGACGAGTTTGGCGCTTGCCGAAATCGGAACGGAAGTGCTGCTGCCGTCATGGTGGAAAGACCTCCAAGAAAACAGCCTGAAATTAAAAATTCAAGTAAAATCATCTGTCGGGCAATCTCAAAACTCATTCGTTGGGCTTGATCAGCTGATTGATTTTGATTGGAAAGTTGCAACAGGCGGCCTTGAGCTATCCGAGGAAGAATTTCGTGCCCTTGTTGATAATAATCGGAGATTAATTAACATCCGGGGAAAATGGGTGAGGCTTGACCCGAATTTTGTAAAGCAAATGCAGGCAGTTATGAAAAAAGTGAACGAAAGCGGGCTAACATTTGCCGATGTGCTTGCGAAGGAGCTGCTGCCGGAAGAAGATCGCGAACAGGCGGAGGAAGATGCTGTACTCCAAGGCATCACACTTGAGCTTAACCGCCATCTTAGAAAAATGATTAAACAGCTTACAGAAACGAAGCATTTACCAGAACAGCCTGTTCCAAAAGGATTAAACGGCGAACTTCGCCCTTATCAAAAGAAGGGCATGGAATGGCTGCTATTTCTTGAGCGCTACGGCCTTGGCGGCCTGCTTGCGGATGATATGGGGCTTGGGAAAACAGTGCAAACGATCGCATACTATTTGTCAGCGAAAGAGCAAGGTGCCAGACTTCCTATGCTCATCATTTGCCCGACGTCCGTACTCGGAAACTGGCACAAAGAGGTTGAACGGTTCGCGCCAGATTTGAATGTAAAGCTTCATTACGGTGCAAAAAGGGCGAATGTGGATACGTTTCCTGCTTTTTTAGATGGGGTTGATGTTGTCCTCACCTCCTACAACTTGGCGCATCTCGACGAAGAGGTGCTTACATCTGTCCACTGGCACGCTGTATGCCTTGATGAAGCACAAAACATTAAAAACACCTATACGAAACAAGCAAAGGCCGTAAAAAAATTAAAGGCAAACCACCGGATTGCGCTTACCGGCACACCAATCGAAAACCGTTTAACCGAATTGTGGTCAATTTTCGATTTCTTAAATCCCGGCTATTTCGGCAGCCTTAGCCATTTTCGCGAACATTATGTAAACCCAGTTGAAAGAGAAGAAGACAAACAGAAAATGAAAGACGTGCAGCAGCTTATCCGGCCGTTTTTCATGAGGCGTTCCAAACGCGATCCGGACATTGAACTGAACTTGCCTGACAAGCAGGAGCAGAAAGAATATTGCCCGCTGACCGCTGAGCAGGCTTCCCTGTACGAACAGACGATTGAGGATACGTTTAAGGAAATTGAAAAACGGAGCGGAATCGAGCGCCGCGGCGCCGTGCTATCGATGCTGACGAAGCTGAAACAAATTTGCAACCACCCTTCCCTCTTTTTAAAGGAGGAAAAAGCGGAAAATATCCTTTCAAGATCGCATAAAACTGAAAAGCTGGTTGATCTTGTTTCGGCAATCCGCGACCAACAGGAAAGCTGCCTTATTTTCACGCAATACATTTCAATGGGGAATATGCTGTCAACATTATTGGCTGACACGTTCGGAGAACCTGTGTCATTCCTGCATGGCGGCATCCAGAAGGAAACACGCGATAAAATGATTGAACGCTTCCAAAACGGAGAAGAAAAAATCATGATCCTTTCGCTAAAAGCGGGTGGAACAGGACTCAATTTAACAACAGCAAACCATGTCATCCATTACGATCGCTGGTGGAATCCCGCGGTCGAGAACCAGGCGACAGACCGCGCCCACCGCATCGGACAAAAGCGGTTCGTTCACGTCCACAAACTGATTACGACAGGCACGCTTGAGGAAAAAATTGACGAAATGCTTGAACGCAAGCAGTCACTAAGCGACGGCATCATTCAAAGTGAAAACTGGATTACCGAACTCCCGACAGAAGAACTTCGCGAATTGTTTGCATTGAGATAGGAGGAGATGTAGTGGGAAAACAAGCAAGAAGAAAGCAGACACGCAAAAAGGAAAAAAGCCAACAAAAAGAAAAGCTTTCCCACATGACTGAGCCGTGGCAGCGTTTGTATGAGCTGATTCAGAAAAAAGTGCAGTGAAATAGAAAGCAACCATCCTATCCCTCAAACATAGAGAGAGGTTGGCTGCTTTTTTTATTCGCCGGTGAAAATTTACAAATACTATAAATGTGATAAAATTAAAACAAAGAAACAAAGAAATTTGTAAACTTTGCTAAAGGAGGGAATAAACTATGGTTAATACACTTTACGAAACGGGGAAACTTAAAATGCAAGATTCTCGTAAGGCTAAGCATATTCGTGTCTCTGAAAAGCGTCAAATTACAATACCAAAATCTTTTTACGATACCCTTGGAATCGGAAGTGAAGTAGTGTGCGAGCTTAGGGGGAACGAAATTGTTTTAAAGCCGCTGCCGCAAGCTGTTGATTTTTCCACTGAAATATTAGAAGAGCTGATTCGGGAAGGCTATGAAGGTGAAACATTGTTGTCGGAATTTCAAAAAAGGAAACAACAGATTCGTCCAGCTGTTGAGCGATTGGTTGAAGAAGCTAAAGAAATTGCTAAGAAAACGATTGAAAATGACGATGATAACACAGAACTCCTCTTCGGCGATGTAAAGGAGTGATGGGTTATGCCTCCAATCGCTTATTTAAATCCCGCCAAAAAATATTTCAAAAAGTTGAAGGATAGAGCATTGAAAAAGAAGTTTTTTGATGCGATTCAGAAAATCCGGCTAAACCCCTATGCAGGACAATTGAAAACAGGGGACTTAGCCGGTATTTACTGTTATGATTTCTACTATAATGGAACCAATTACGAAATCGCCTATATTATAGAGGAAAAAGAAAACGGAGAAATCATCGTTGTTGTTTTAGCCGGTACCCGTGAAACTTTCTATGAAGATTTAAAGCGTTACATGAATTGAATCTCTTCCCTTCACTCCTCCATCGTCGATAAATCGCCGGCATCCAGTCCAAGCTCCCAAGCTTTTAGGACACGCCTCATAATTTTTCCGCTTCTTGTCTTTGGCAGGAAGTCGCGAATTTCGATTTCTCTTGGAGCCGCATGTGCAGCAAGCCCTTCTTTGACGAACTGCCGAAGTTCTTCTTCTAATTTTTCACTCTTCGTAAAGCCGTCGCGAAGTGCAACGTATGCTTTAATAATTTCACCACGGACCGGATCAGGCTTCCCAATGACCGCTGCTTCCGCAACAGCTGGATGTTCAACGAGCTTGCTTTCCACTTCAAATGGCCCAACCCGTTCCCCTGACGTCATGATCACATCATCATCCCGCCCTTGGAACCAGACATATCCGTCTTCGTCCATCGTCGCGAGGTCTCCGGAAATATACCAGCCGGGTATGGCGAAATACTCCTGCATCTTCTTCTCGTTTTTCCAAATGGCGCGCATCATGGACGGCCATCCGGCTTTAATGCAAAGCTTTCCCATGGATCCGCGGGGAACTTCATTGCCTTCCTCATCTAAAATTGCAACTTCGATTCCCGGAAACGGTTTGCCCATCGAGCCAGGCTTGATTGGCATGGAACGATAGTTGGATATAAGAATGCCGCCTGTTTCTGTCATCCACCAATGATCGTGAATGTCGAGTCCATATACTTTTCTGCCCCAATGCACGACTTCTGCATTTAACGGCTCGCCGACGCTCAATATATGACGCAAAGAGCTTAAATCATATTTCTTCACCGCTTCTTCACCAACAGCCATCAACCTTCTAAACGCAGTTGGTGCGCTAAGCCAAACGGTCACACCATACTTTTCAATCGTAGAATACCAGTCTTCCGGCGTAAAGCGGCCTCCCCGAATAACGTTTGACGCACCATTCAGCCACGGGCCGAAAATACCATATGATGTGCCTGTGACCCAGCCCGGATCCGCTGTGCACCAAAACACATCGTCCTCTTGCAGATCCATCACCCATTTTGCGGTTTGGTAATGCTGAATCATCGCATTATGGACGTGCAGGACACCTTTTGGTTTCCCTGTAGAACCTGACGTGTAATGCAGAATCATTCCGTCCTCCCTGTCCATCCATTCTATGTCAAGATGGCGGGATGCCTTTTTCATCTCTTCTTCGTAGCTATAAAAAGTGGTGCCTTCATTTGCTTCGGGAATTTCCCCGTCACCCGCTAAAATGATTCGTTTTAAAAGTGGCAAATGTTTATATGGCACGCGTGGCAATAAATCAGGTGTCGTCACAAGCGTTGATGCTTCACTATTTTCCAATCGATCACTGACCGCTTGTTCCATGAATGCTTCAAACAGCGGACCGGCAATTGCGCCGATTTTCAAAATGCCCATGAGGCTAATATAGATTTCCGGAGAACGGGGCATAAACAGAAAGACCCGTTCCCCTTTTTTTACACCAAGATTTTTTAACACGTTGCCGAATTGGTTTGATAAACATTTCATTTCCTGGAACGTATATTTCTCCTCGCGTTTCTGGTCGCTATAATAGAGCGCCACTTTATTTTTTCTCCATGATTCGGCATGGCGGTCAATTGCTTCATAGGCCATATTCACTTTGCCAGTCTCATGCCAAGAAAATTCTCTTTCTACATCGTCCCAAGAAAAGTTGGCGTATGCTTCATCATAGTTTACTAGATTCGGTTGTTTTTGCTTCTCAGCGATGGCCTTACCCACATAAATTCCTCCCTGTAAATTTTGTTACGTTATACATCAGACGAAGTTGAAGTTCTGCCTAATTTCCCAAAGTTGGAGCTTGCTGAAACGAATGCGCTTATACTTCTCTATACCCGGTACTTGCCTTAACATTAACCTCAGCATAGCGTACAGGATCAACTTCTTTTGATAAGATCGTGCCAATGTATCCTCCGAGGAAGCCTAAAGGTACCGAAATGATGGCAGGGTTCTCAAATGGGAAAATCGGGTTTCCGACAAATAATGCGGCACCTTCAACCGGCGAGAACACGCTTGGGCTAATCGATACGAGAACGAGTGCCGAGATTAATCCTGACAATACGGCTGTAACGGCTCCTGTTGTATTGAATCGTTTCCAATAAACCGTATACAGGATAACTGGCAAATTCGCACTTGCCGCGATACAGAAGGCGAGCGAAACGAGAAACGCCACATTTAATGTTTGTGCAAAAAGCGCTAATATAATCGAAAAAATGGATACAGCCAAAGCGGCGTAGCGCGCTGCCAACATTTGCTGGCGATCGGATGCTTTTCCTTTTTTAATAATTTGGCCGTATAAATCATGGGCAAATGCTGACGCACCCGACAATACAAGTCCCGCGACGACGGCTAGTATGGTCGCAAACGCAACAGCGGATATAAACGCAAATAAAATATTGCCGCCAAGCGCTTCCGCCAACAATGGTGCTGCCATGTTTCCACCAGGATTGGCGGCAATAATTTTGCTATCGCCGACAAATGCAGCCGCTCCAAATCCGAGGAAAAGGGTTAAAATATAAAAGATTCCAATCGTCCATGTCGCCGTAACGACGGAGCTTCTTGCCGTTTTTGCATCTTTCACGGTAAAAAATCGCATGAGAATATGCGGTAGCCCTGATGTCCCGAGAACAAGGGCAATCATGAGCGAAATCGTGCCGAGAGGGTTTGTGTACTGGAGCCCCGGTTTTAAATAATCCGCCCCGTGGCTTGTCGCTGTTTTCACTTCACTGAACATAGTGCCAATATTAAAATTGTATTTGAGCAGCACAAGGAATGAAATAATGATCATGCCGGCCATCAAGAGAACGGCTTTTACGATTTGAACCCAGCTTGTTGCAATCATTCCCCCGAACAATACGTAAATGGTCATCATCACACCAACAATCAAGACAGCAATCCAGTAATCAATTTTAAACAAAAGCTGGATAAGTGCTCCGGCGCCGACGAGCTGCGCAATCATATAAAAGATAACGATTGTAATCGTACTTAATGCGGCTACTCCCCTCACCTTTTTGGAGTCAAACCGTGAATTGATCATATCGGCAAGCGTATATTTGCCTAGGTTTCTTAATGGTTCAGCAACTAAAAACAGAACAACGAGGTATGCAATGAGGAAACCGATACTGTAAAAGAACCCATCGAATCCGTTCAGTGCGATCGCACCGGCAATTCCAAGGAAAGAAGCTGCCGATAAATAGTCGCCTGCGATCGCAATCCCATTTTGCCAGCCAGTCAATCCCCCGCCCGCTGTATAAAAGTCGCCGGTTGTCTTGGTTTGCTTTGCGGCATAATACGTAATGACGAGCGTTAAGAAAACAATCAAAAGAAAAAGGACGATGACAGTCATATCCATTAGACTTTTCCTCCTTTTTGTAGCTGATCTTCAATAATTTTATCTGCCTGTTCGTCAAACGTGTTTGCCTTTTTCACGTAAATCGTGCACAAAATAAACGTCATAGCAAACTGGGCAAACGCAAAAAGCCAAACCCATGAAATGTCTCCAATTGCCGGTTTGTTTAGAAACGTTGTGTAGGATGTGCAGATCGGAAGCAAAAAATAAAACACAAGGAAAAAGATCGTGTAGGGCACAATGAACTTTTTCCTGTCGCTCATTAGTTTTTTAAACTGTTCACTTTTTTCCACTTTGACATAGTCAATCTTTTTATCCGCATAATATTCTCTAGTGTAATCGCTTTCAACTGCCATTACAAATCACCCTCCTCTTCCTTTTTTAAGTTAGGAGATTTCTTAGATGACACAATTTCCAGCTACCACTCTCCTTTTTTAAATGATTGGAACGTTTTGATGTCAGTATAATCGTTCGGAAGATTCGGATGTTAAATTTTGATCCAATGGTTGATTTTAATGCTCGAATTGTTTTAATCCTTACTTGAATTGTTAACCTTCAAATAATTTGAAAAGCACTTTTCTTGCAGCACGGCTAACAGGCAGCTTTGTCTTGTTTTTATCTTTTAACGTGACGTTGCATGTCCCGTTGAACCAAGGTGTAATTTCTTGGACGTGATCAAGGTTGACTAAATAGCTTCGATGTGTCCGGAAGAACGGAAGCCCTTTCAACTTTTGTTCTAACTCCTGCAACGACATACGGCTCTTTATCACTGTATTTTCCGTGTAGATTTCGAGCATTCGATTAAACGGTGCCGCATAATAAATGGATTCGGGCGGCAAAACGATTGTACGCTCACCATCGTCAATAAGCAGTTTCGATGAAACAGGACGTTTCGATTGTTCACTAACATGATTGTCCTCAAGCTGCTTTAGCCGCTTTCGCACTCTTTTCATCGCTTTTAGAAACCGCTCTTCATCGTAAGGCTTTAATAAATAATCAATGGCTTCGATTTCAAAAGCATCGACAGCGTACTCATCATATGCCGTTGTAAATATAAATAGCGGCGGCTGAATATAAGCGAGATCGGTAATCCTTCTCGCCGCTTCCACCCCGGTCATCCCAGGCATTTGCACATCGAGAAAAATAACATCAGGCTCATGTTCCGTATAAAGCTCGACTAGCTGTTCACCGGTTTCGGCACTTGGACAAAGAATGACATCTTCCTCCATTTCCAGTAAGTAGGTTAATTCTTTTCTTGCCATTTCTTCATCTTCGGCAATTATTACATGGATGGATTTCATGACAGCATCTTCCTTTCTAATGGAATATCGCATGGGATATGAAAGGATACTTCACTTCCTATCGAAGGCAAATTGCGGATATGGATGCGTGACGATTCACCGAGCAGGCTGATGAGCCGCTGATTGACATTGTATAAGCCTGTCCCTTCACTCTGGTCCTCTGTTAATGGTTTATGAGGGATATCATTCAAAATATTCTCGGGAAAACCGCACCCATTATCCCGAACAAGAATGGATAAACGCCCGTCTTCCTTTCGGATGATCACTTCTACTTTTCCGTCTTTTGCTGTGTTCCGCAGCCCGTGCTGAATGCAATTTTCAACGATAGGCTGGATTGTTGATGGCGGAATATAAACGTCCGGAATATCCTCAGGCTCTACGAATTGGATATGCAGCCGGTTTGAAAAACGGGCTTGAATAATTTCGATATAAGCTTTCACGTGCTCACATTCCTGTTCCATTCTTACAAGCGATTTGGATACGAGGCGAAGGTTAAACCGCATATAATTGGCTAGCTGCACAGTAATGTGGCGGGCTTTACCCGGATTTTCCCGAAATAACGTTGCAATTAAGTGAAGCGTATTGAATAGGAAATGTGGGTTAATCTGTGCTTGCAGGTTCCTCAGCTCCGCATCCCGAATATGCGCTTTTAATTTTTCCGCTCCGATTACATTTAATTGGTTTGAAATCAATTGTCCCAGCCCTTGCGCAAGCATCAGCTCCACCGGCCTGATATGCTGCGCTTTACGAAAGTAGAATTTGATGAGCCAAGTGGACTCGTTTGCTTCGATGACTGGAATGATGATTGCAGCCTCAAGAGGACAGCGGGCATGTCCACAATTAATCTCTGTTTTTGTATAAGCCACCTTCATTTCTTTTGTACGCATCGCCTGATGTGAAACAGACGTCATGATTTGATCTCCGGGCCGATGGTGATCCGCCCCTAATCCTTTATGTGCCAGCACCTCTGTTCCGTTTGTAACCGAAACAGCCGCCAGCTTCAACCGCCCATACAGCAAATCGGCAATGCCCCTCGCCATATCACGCGGGTTATCTTTTTTCAAAAAAGGCAGTGCTTCCTCGGCGATCGTCAGCGCCTGTTTTGTTGCCAAAGCAGCCTCATTTTCCTGTTCGCTTAGGACGATGCCAATCATCGCTGTGAAAATGGCAATCGCAATGCTGTTGGACAAAACGAGCGGCAGCCCGACCGTGTCAACGAGAGCAACCATCTCATCCGCCTGAGGGTGCAAAATAAGCAGGATCTGCATCTGCAATACCGGGGGGAACACCCCGATAAATAATGCTTTCAAAGGGGAAATAACCCTTTCTTGCGAAAAAAAACGTGCTGTTAGCCCTGCCAAGAGGCCAGTAAGCGGATTGACGATGCCATTTGCAAGCCAGCCAATTCCGCCAACGAACATTAGATGGACACCGGCAATAATTCCAGCGCCAAGCCCAACGACAGGACCTCCCAGCAACCCCGCGATAACGATGGCAACAAGGCTGGAACCGACAACAAGCTGATCAGCTTCTGCTGTCCATACAAAATCTCGTATGACGACAAAATCACTCCCAATCACGACGCCCGTTATCGTGCTCGCAATCCCAAATAAACCAAAAACAAACGCATGGACGATCGACATTTTTAAGCTTGATTCACGGTAAAGCAATGAGCGAAAGCCGGGAGTCCGGGTCAGCACAAAGGCAATGTCGAGCAGCAATCCTTGGCGTTCAAATAGAATAATCGTCAAGTCTTTCACTGGCTCTCTCTCCTTATATCAATACCAGTCTGTGATTTGATAAAAAATTTCCTGAGTTCCCCGCTTGATTGTGCAGGTTCACGGGAAAGCACTGTTCCAAAAAATGCACCAATAAACCCAATCGGGATAGCGATGATGCCAGGGTTAGACAGCGGAAGGATTGGCTCTCTCGCAATCCAACCTCCATCCGGGTTCATCATATGCGGGCCAAGCATGAGAAGCGCAATCGATGCGACGAAACCACTAACCATTCCAACAATTGCCCCTGTTCGATTAAAGCGCCTCCAGTAAATGGTTAATAAAAGAACTGGAAAATTGCTTGAAGCCGCAAAAATGAATGTTAATGAAACAAGGAACGTCACATTAATATTTTCTAGCCTTAAAGCAAACAACGTAGAAATGATGCCAATTCCGAGTGCAGTCCAACGTGCCGCGTACAGCTGCTCCTTTTCCGTTGATTTTCCTTTTTTCATGATGTGATGATAAATATCATGGGAAAAAGCCGTCGTCGCTGAAATCACCAAACCTGCAACAACTGCAACGATCGTCGTAAATGCAATCGCCGATATAAATGCCAATAGAAAATCGCCGCCAACCTCCTTTGCCAAAAGCGGTGCCGCCAAATTCCCTGTCGCATCAGCTGAAATCAATTTTTGATAACCGAGCAATGCAACCGTACCAAGCCCAAGAATAAGCGTCATGACATAAAATAGGCCGATAATCCATGTCGCGCTAATGAGCGAGCGGCGTACTTCAAGCGTATTTCGAACTGTAAAAAACCGGATTAAAATATGCGGCAGCCCCGCCGTCCCTAACACTAATGCAAGCTGAAGCGAGAAAGCTTCAAGCGAATGATTGAACAAATGGCCCGGCAGGAAAAATTGCTCTCCAAGCGGTGTCCCACTTTTTACCTGTTCCAGCAAATCGGCCACATTCCAATGAAACCGTGAAAATACAATGAGCGAAAGGAGAAAGGTTCCCGACATAAGCACGACTGTTTTTACAATTTGTACCCAAGATGTCGCAATCATTCCTCCAAATACAACGTAGACCGTCATTAAACTCCCAATGACAACAACGGAAACGGAATAATCGATATTTAACAGCAAACGTATGAGCAACCCTGATGCAACAAGCTGTGGAATCATGTAAAGAATGGAAATCATAAATGCCCCAAAGGCCATCATGGCACGCATCCGGTTACCTGGGAAGCGTGTGCAAATGACATCTCCTAACGAATATTTGCCCAAATGATGGACGGGTTCTGCAATTAAAAACATAACAACTAAATAAGAAACTAAAAATCCGATGGAATATAAAAAGCCGTCATACCCATTAATTGCGATCGTGCCGACAATGCCTAAGAAGGATGCCGCGCTTATAAAATCGCCGGCAATCGCCATGCCATTTTGAAAACCCGTCAAACTGCCGGATGCCGTGTAAAACCGGTTTGCCGTTTTACTTCGTTTTGCCGCCCAATACGTAATAATTAACGTACAGACAATGATACAAATAAAAAACAAGAAGTAGGTAAGATTCACAATTCAGCCTCCTGTTTCAGCTGTTCCACAAATTGATCCAAGCGTTTTGCTTTGCGGTAATAAATCCATCCTAATATCCAAGTCAACGGAATTTGCAAAAAGGCATACAGCCAAGCCCACGTAAACCCTGTATCAAAAATTTTCTTATTCATAAACGTAGGGAAAACAGCTAAAGAAAAAGGCAAAGAAAAATAAAAAACAAATAGAAAAGCAAGAAGGTTAATCACTAGCTGTTTCTTTTCTTGCATCACTTGATGAAAGCGGCGTTCCATTCTATAGCCCCCCGTTATGTAGTCTGTAAATTGTTTTTATTATGATTATTGCCAAACCCTCGCTAATTGTAAAGAAGTTTGTCCGCTTAACAAATCCGGCTTGCCGGAAAAAACTAACTTTGGATTTTAACTAAGCGAAACGATGTCTGCTCTCACAATGACTTTTCCTTCGAGTTCAAGATCAAACAAGATGCCGCGCAGTTCTTCTTCTGATAACTTCATCTGTTCCGAAAGTGATAGAATCGAACTCGACTTTTCCTCGAATCCGAAGCAATTTCTCGAACGTAACGCTAAAATTATTGGGGTAAATGTAAAGACGTTAAGAGGCTGGGAGAATAATGTGCAAAAGCCAATTGCGAAGTATATGAAATTGTTAAATGAGTTTCTTGGCGTATTAAGTGAAGAATACGAATAGCCCTGCAAATGCAGGGTTAATTATTTATAATGCCCACCTTAACATTTGCTCTTATCCGGCGCAGCAAGTACCTAAATTCTCGACCTCAATATCCTCTTTTGTGAAGAAGAATTCCCATTCATGTCCATCCGGATCAGTGATCCAAAATTTGTCTTGTCTCGCATAGCAACAGGTTGTATCATTCTCATCCCGTGAAAAGAACCCTTGCTTTTCTAGTCTATCTTTGTGCTTTTGTAATTCTTCTGTACTGGTGACTTGGAAACCGAAGTGATTGATGTGATTGCCCTCAACACGTTCAACAGGTCTTAAGGTAAAGTTTAACCCCGGATCGTCTAATAAGAACTTGGCGTAATCCGGTTTCACCTTGACAGGTTGTGCGTCAAAGACCTTTGAGTAGAAGGCAATAGATGCCTCAAGATTTGTAACATTTAAACCTACATGGATATTCATAACAGTGAATCCTCCTTAAGGGTATTTTATTTATATCAAATTTTTTTGATGTTTAAACCAAAAAAATTTGTTACCAACACGTAGGGCGAAACAAGCAGCATAATTCGGGTGACAGCAAATGATTGACCTGACCTTGATTGAGTTCATAGTAATTCCAAGTTCCTTTTTTTTCCTGCTTAATGAGATTGGAATCCATCAATATTTTGAGATGATAAGAAAGCTTTGGTTGTGGCATCCCCATGATTTCGGTGAGGTCACAAACGCATACTTGACCTCGAATACATAATTCATTCATTAATTTTAGTCGTTTTGGATCAGCTAAAGCTTTAAATGTGTGAGCATAATACTCAAATGTTTCTTGATTAGCAGGGATCGTTGTTGTTGGGCTATTTGTCAATTTATTTCATCCTTACATCAAAAATATTTGATTTAACTAATAATATAAATGATAAATTGTCATTTCACAAGTAATAAATCAAAAAAAATTGGTTTATTACTTAATAAAGAAGAATGTGGTGGCTCTCCTTTTATTTTGCGGTTTCAGTAAATATTTTTATGCGCTCTTCAATTTGATCGCGAACACGTTGAAAAACTGCCCATTTTTCTTCTTCAGTCCCTTCAGCCTTTGCCGGATCTTCAAAGCCCCAATGATCACGGTTCACATGAGGCGGTGTCATTGGACACTTATCATTCGCGTCCCCACATAACGTGATCACATAATCCGCCGTATTTAACAATTCGTGATTAATTGTTGACGATTCTTGATTCGATATGTCGATTCCCACTTCATCCATCGCTTTGATCGCATTCAGGTTGACACCATGCGCTTCAATGCCGGCAGAATGAACATCAAATTTGTCACCAAGATATTTGCGAGCAAATCCCTCAGCCATTTGACTGCGACAAGAATTCCCGGTGCATAAGAAGAAAATCACTGGTTTTGACAAGACATATTCACTCCTTTTGTCTATTTAATCAACCTGTTTGAACAAGCAGGAGAAAATAGTATATTCCCTTATGAAATCATAAGAAGCCAAACATACAGGCCAAATAATGTAATAAACAGTGTCGGAATGGTTAAGACAATCCCCACTTTAAAATAATAACCCTATGAAATCTTTACGCCTTTGCTTTCCAACACATGAAGCCACAACAATGTAGCCAATGAACCGATTGGGGTAATCTTTGGACCTAAGTCGGAACCAATCACATTTGCATAGACAAGACCTTCTTTAATGATACCGGTTGTGTTCGTGTCCGCAATTGCAAGGGCATCAATCATCACTGTCGGCATATTATTCATTATCGAGGAAAGGAACGCAGCAATAAAACCCATCACCATCGTTGTGACAAATAACCCTTGATCAGCAGCCCCTCGTATGACGCTTGCCAACACGCTGGTCAATCCAACATTTTGTAAGCCGTAGACCACAACATACATCCCGACTGAGAAGAAAACAATATCCCACGGCGCGCCTTTAATGACTTGCTTTGTCGGAACAGCAGGGCTTCTTTTCGCCATAATCAAGAAGAAAATGGCAATGATCCCAGCTACAATTGATACTGGAATTCCAAGAAATTCACTTCCGAAATAACCTACTAACAATACAGCCAACACAACCCAAGATAAACGAAACATTCCCTCATCTTTGATGGCTTCTTTTGGCTCTAGCAATTGACTTAAATCATAGTTTCGCGGAATACCCTTTCGGAAGAATAAGTATAGGACAAGGATACTCGCAGCGATCGAAAAGAAATTCGGTATAATCATCCTTATTGCGTATTCGGCAAAACCAATGCCGAAAAAATCCGCGGAAACAATATTAACTAAGTTACTTACCACAAGTGGCAATGAAGCCGTATCAGCAATAAATCCACTTGCCATGATAAACGGTAAGACCATTTTCTCTTCAAATTTCAAGTTTCGAACCATTGCCAATACAATTGTTGTCAAAATCAATGCAGCACCATCATTGGCGAAAAAAGCAGCGACCACAGCGCCAAGCAAAATAATATAAACAAACATTTTAATACCGTTTCCTTTGGCAACCCGAGCCATATGAAGTGCTGCCCATTCAAAGAAACCAATTTCATCAAGTATTAACGAAATCAAAATCACAGCAACAAAGGTTAACGTCGCATTCCAAACAATGCCTGTAACGGTAAGAACATCTCCCCAGTCAACGACACCGACAAGGAGTGCAAGAATGGCTCCCCCACAAGCCGTCCAACCGATACCCAAACCTTTCGGTTGCCAAATGGCCAATACTAGTGTGATAATAAAAATCAATAATGATAATAGAACAGATGCCAATCCAACACCCTCCAACTAACCACAAGTAATTCGTTTACCTTCAGCTTCTAATGCCTCCAACTTTTCTTTTTGATCCGGAATATGTGTTAATAACGCTTCTATCAACGGATATGCTTCACTTTCTTTGTTCAGTGAATAGAAAATCCATTGACCTTTTCTTCTTTCTTTCACCAACTCCGCATCACGAAGCTTTCGAAGATGTTGGCTGATGGAAGGCTGACTCATATCAAAAACTTCAACAAACTCACAAACACAACATTCATGATGAGACATGAGCCCTATCATCGTAAGCCTAGTTTTATCCCCTAAAAGCTTTAACACACTAGTGGCCTTTTCGAGTTTTAAAACGGTTTTCTCCATAAAAAAATCATCCTTTCCTTAGATGATTATCAATATATAAGCATAAGCCTATATTTCTTGTTTTTAATATATAGGAATATAATTATATATGCAACTCCATTACCAAAAAAATGATCCTATTAAAGGACCGTCCATTATAAAGAACCAATTTGAAGAAGAAGATGTCAGTGTAACTTTAAAATAAGGTTTGGTTAAAAACACCTTGCAAACCTACATTTTACGTTAAATTCAAAAAACCCGTTTTGAAAAAAGATTGAACAAAACGGGTACATTCTTTGTGAAGAACTATACAATTTTTATAAAAAAGATTGATCATTTTCTACCTATGATCTGCAACAATCACGCCCGTTTGTTGAAAGGTTAATGAAATCTAAACCAAGCAAACCATTTCCCTTGTTTGTTTTTGGTCACAAAAATCTGTCTGTGTGATGCATCATATGCCGGTAAATATTGTGGAAACAGTACTTCCACAAACCAAGAATTGTTAGCTACTTCCTCTCCGCAATAATGTTTCGCCATTGCATAATAAGCTTCTGGATGTGGTGCTTTTGGAAGATGTGCTATGGTTTCTACTTTCCAACCTTTGTAATTATCGTCTTTATAAACCTTAGGAATTATTGTATTCAATGCATTTATAAGACCTTTATCTGAACTTACATGGCCCAAGTTTTGTAAGTTCGGACATTTACCGTTGTTAATTAAAAAAGGTACTTCCTCATTTGTTTCAGCAAATGATATTTGAGGGTGTATCAAGATTCCTAAAATACACATGTAAATAATAACTCGTAAATAATGATTATTGCGGATGAATTGAGCCACTTCTGCAGAGTTTTGAGCCAGTCAGTGCGGAAAAGAGAGCC